>DAOWDZ010000038.1 GCA_030638765.1 Desulfocapsa sp. | reverse complement strand
TCAAGAGCAATTGGTAGAGCCATTGCCAGAAAACTTGGTGAAGCAGGAGTGAGGCTTATTTTACCCACATTTGACTGGCCGGAATCCATCCAAGAAATGGAAGAAGAGTTTAAGAGTTCCGGGTTTTCATTTATTTCAAGGCCCGTTGATCTCAGATCTGAAGCTGCGGTAAAAACCTTAATACAACAAATACAAGATGACTATGGAATGCTTCATATTCTTGTGAACAATATAGAACGCGGCGGCATGCCTGTTGTGCATGGCAGTTATGATCTCCCACATAATTCTGATCAATGGGATCTTGAAATCAATACAACTCTGAAAGCTAAATGGCTGCTTTTTCACCACAGCCTGCCCCTGATGCAGAAAAGTGGTGCTGGAGCCGTGGTTAATATTTCTTCTATTTCAGGGATCAGCGGACGCAGCGGCGCAGCAGCACCTTTTTTTAACGATGCCTATAGTGCAGCAAATCGCGCAGTTTCATCATTTACTGAGACCTGGGCTCGTGAAGCCGCCCCGACAATTCGCGTAAATGAACTGATGCTCGGACTTATTCGCCACAGACATGGAGAAGAAACACGAGGATGGGGAGAATTGAATCAGGAGGAACAGGAAGCTATCAGCAAACAGTGCCTGTTGGAGCGAACAGGTACCCCTGAGGAAGTTGCAAGTGCCGTATTTTTTCTTATACAAGATGCCGACTACATGACGGGAAGTGTACTAAAAATTGATGGCGGCATCACACTAGGTGGGCAGAAAGTTCCTCCAATGCCTGAGGGTATTCTAACATAACATATAACACTACATACCAACTTGTTTGTTGGCAAATAACTGTTTTACTCCTGCAACTTGATTGCAATCAACAATAGTCTCAGATATTTCTGTTAACATCTCACCGTAAGTTACCGATACTGTATAACAGTTCACAGGTTTACAATAAATTGACGTTATCTCTCGATGATGCTATTATTACCACATAAATGTATCAGCATTGAATAGAGCTTAAAAGAATAACTCATGAATACTCTGTCACTTTTCTCCCACATACCATCCAAGCCTCTCAACAGAAGGACTTTTCTTCTTCTTTCCTGCCTGGCAACGGCAAGCTCACTATTCCTGAACTCAAAAGAATGTTTCGGAAAATCAGAATTTGATCAACGAGTTACCATCTATAAAAACATGGTGTCTGGTTTGAGAAAAATTAAAAATCCGGACACTAACTATCCGGGTGATATCTGGGCAACTCCAGAACAGATGGTTCTTATCTATTCTTGTTATAACAAGTTAAGCAAAGTCCAGAGTCTGGCTGGTTACTCCAATTTCAATTTTATTGATTTGCCAACAGTTACGCATTTTGCACAGCAGGAGCGAAATACCGGAAGACGTTTAGGGGGGAAAACAGAACGGACTCTACCATTTACAAGACTTGAAGAACAGTTCATGGATCAGATGTTTGCTCTTGATGCTAAAGCGTATGGTTTTTACGGGGATAAGGTCATTTACGATAAAAATTACCGGATAAATCCAAAAAACCTGATCTCCACAAATGGTCATTTCCTTCGACGAGGAGAGGCCCATGAAAAATATATCAGGATAAAAAAACAAGTCAGTGGCAAATTAAGCAGTACTAATAGCTCAAACTCCAAATTAGACATGCAAGTCACTTCCGGGATCCGAAATATACCAAAACAGATGCGCCTCTTTTTCAGAAAAGCCGTCCGTTTAACTCAGGTCCCAAGACAAAGTGAAGTAAATATTCTTGATCTCAACAGTGGTACAACCCACCGTGCCCATGTATATGACTTAAAAAAAGACTGGAAAAGAATTGAGGCGGATGTTGCCAGGCTCAAGGAGCAATCACTCCCAGAGATTTTGAAGAGAAATGAACGCAAGGAATTTGTTCTGGAGAAGGGCTTTCATCTGACAAATCTCTCGGCCGCATCCAGATCGCTTGCCCCGCCAGGGTATTCCTGGCATGCCCAACATGATTTTGATATCGGCTTAAAAAGTGGCAGGCTCAAGCCCTACAACTTTCGCAAGGAATTTATCACCACACCTCTTTTTGTGACCCTTTTTTCCCAGGGCTTTATCCATCTTCGAGATCTTCGCTATCGACAGGACAACGAACTGGGAGTGCGTTTCGAACCCTGGCATATTCGGGTTGGTGGTTCTGAAGGGTTTATAAGTGGTATGAAAACTGACCCCAGTCAGCTGTGGGTTCCTAACCGAGAGGCGTAATTCACCAAATCCAAGATCAGAGCAGTATAGATTAAATATTAGATATCCAAAGCCCAGTCAGGAATATGCTTTAAGACATAATCCTCAACCATCTCTTTCTTCTGATCCTTGGGAACATCCCCCACTGCTTCCTCCAGTTCTTCAAAATCAAACCAGCACAGTTCACGATTTTCTTTGTTGTACACAGTCAGAATTCGCTTATCCTGCTCACGAATATTTTCTTCTTCCTGAATAGCACCAACCAGCTGTATAGCCTCTTGAAGAGAGAGATATTTTGTATCTTCGCCCATTTATTACTCCTTAAAAACAGAAAAAGGGTGATCAGGATCAGATCCTTATCACCCTTTAAAATACTATCTTTTCTACTCAAGCAGGTTTAACAACTGCTCCCGAGCGTATACAGCGAGTACAGACACGAGCACGAACTGCACTGCCATTTGGGGTCAGCATACGAACTCTTTTCAGGTTTGGTAACCAGCGACGCCTGGTTTTATTATGCGCATGAGACACATTATTTCCAGTGGCAGGCCCTTTACCACAAATCTGACAAACTTTAGCCATGACGATCTCCTATATGGTTAGATTCCAATAGGATTTGACCTTTTGGATATCATAAAAAAATAATCTATTTCTATTCAGCAAGTGAGAAACTGTTTTTTATAACTGTTTTAAACAATAATGGCAAGGTTTTTTCAAAAGAAGCCTCTGGCAAATTTTGCTACACCGAATGACATCAAATTTATAATTAAAACCTTTATTGACAGGCGTATCACCTCCTATTATTTAGCAAGACGTAGTCGTTTGTACTTAATACTGCTCCTTGACCTGTATCAGGATAGTTATGTGCAAATAATCTTAATTTTGATGAGTCTATAATTTAAATTGCAAAGCCAAGTAACAACGTGGTACAAAGGACAGCTGTCGGCAATGGAAAGTATAAAGACCTTGCTTTTTCAATGCTATTTTGATAAAGAAAACTATCTAATAATTACTATTAACGAGAAAAATGAATAACAAGAACCCTCTATTCCGTTTCTTTTCATCAGTTAAACTTGCTCTTTTTACACTCTTTCTCCTTGCTATCACGTCCATTATTGGAACTGTAATTCCCCAGAAAGAAACCTTTCAGTGGTACGCCAGTAATTATAGTGAAACCACAGCAAAGATTTTCCAGGTACTCTCTATTCCTGATATGTACAATTCCTGGTGGTTCCTTGGACTTCTTGGACTTCTTGCTGTAAACCTTATTGTCTGCTCCATTGATCGTTTTCCAGGTGTCTGGAAACAGATAAAAGCTGACAACCTTGCAACAAATCCCAAACGTTTACTAAAAATGCGTCTTTCAAACACCTGGCTTTCTGAAAAATCCAAAGAAACTCTTGCAACGGATATCACAAACAGCCTCTCATCCAAAGGATGGAAGGTTAGCCAACGAAAACTTGACGACGCACTGCTTCTTTTCACGCAAAAGGGGGCGATGACCAGAACAGGTGTATATATTGTTCACGCCTCTATCCTGGTGATTTTTATCGGTGCTATTATTGGTGAAATATACGGCTTTAAAGGCTCAGTAATGCTTCCTGAAACTCAAGCCACCAACCGTTTTTTTGAAACTGGCACCGGGAAATCCATAGACCTCGGTTTTACTGTACGATGTGATCGCTTTGACATTGAATTTTACGAATCTGGTATGCCCAAGGCTTACAAATCTCAACTCACTGTTTTTGAAAATAATAAAATAACAGTTCAGAAAGAAATCGTCGTTAATGATCCATTAACCTATAAAGGGATCACCTTTTACCAGTCTAGCTATCAAGGATACCAGAAATTCCTGCTCACTGTAACTGATCAGGACACAGGTAATGTACAGACTGTTTCCCTTCCTTTTCAACAGCAGCAGGATCTTGTCAGCCATCAAGCCCGTGTTGGTATTATCAATGCTGAGGCCATGGGACAAACCATTACCAGAATGAAGGTCTGGTTTCAGGATGAACTTGGACCCGCGTCAAAATTCTGGATTAATTCGGGTGAACAGGTAACCATAGAACGCCCCGGAAAAAAATATACCGTTGCAGGTAAGCAGATGTATGCCACCGGTCTTCAAATTGCAAAAGATCCCGGGGTATGGGTTGTTTACCTTGGATGTGGTATGATGATCATTGGGCTTTTTGTGGCATTCTTTCTCTCTCACAAACGCATATGGATACTTATCACCAAAGAAGGTAATGAAACTTCTGTACGAGTAAGTGGTAGTGCCAATAAAAACAAAGTCGGCTTCGAACAGATCTTCTCCACTCTCTCTTCTGATCTGGAAACTGATACTCAATAATTGACTGATAGAAAAACGAATACATTGGAGTTTCAATATGGACAGTTCACTACTCTTGGGCGTTACAACTTTTACATACATGTTTTCAACCATTCTTTATGCCGCAATATTCATCTTTAAGGCAAAAAAGCTTGGCCCACCAGCAACAATTTTCACCATTGTAGCATTCTTAATACAAACCGCAGGTATCCTTCTACGCTGGCAGGAATCCTATGCGCTTGGGTATGATCATGCACCACTGACAAACATGTATGAATCCGTTGTCTTTTTTGCCTGGACAATTGTCGGTCTCTATCTGGTTATCGAGTGGAAGTTTAAAACCAGAGTAATTGGTGCTTTTGCAGTTCCTTTTGCCTTTCTGGCCATGGCTTACGGTTCCTTTTCGACCGAGATCACCAAAGAAATAAGTCCATTAATTCCAGCTCTCCAGTCAAACTGGCTCATAGCCCATGTTGTCACTTGTTTCATTGGCTATGCTGCATTTGCAGTAGCCGCAGGACTAGGCGTCATGTATCTGATTAAAAACTTAAGTGAATCTAGACAAACCACCAACGATGAGACCATGCTCGGTTCACTTCCGCCTTTAAAAGTAATTGATGACATAACCCATAAAACAATGGTGTTTGGTTTTCTCTGGCTTTCCGTTGGAATTATCACAGGTGCTATCTGGGCAAATTCCGCCTGGGGCACTTACTGGAGTTGGGATCCTAAAGAAACATGGTCACTTATTACCTGGTTTGTCTATGCAATTACTCTCCATGCCAGATATACCAGAGGTTGGGGTGGAACACGTATTGCCTGGCTTGCTCTCTTTGGCTTTGCGTCAGTTATTTTCACATATTACGGCGTAAATTTCCTCCTTTCAGGTCTCCATAGTTACGGCTCAAATTAAAGGCCTTTTCTTGACAATATTACCCGAAAAAGGTATAGCCTATCTCAAGTGAATGATCCTTCAGTTTAATACACTGAATGATATTTTATTATAACAGGAGGGAGTAAAATGAAAAAAGTTACACTGATTACCGCAGCTACAGCCATGTTTTTCGGGCTCTGTTTCACAGGAATGACCTTTGCCAATGCTGACAAAGGACCTGTAGACATGGTTCTTGAATCAACAATTGATAAAGCGAAGAAAGCAAAGCCAGCTATTTTTCCTCACGGTAAGCATCAGGAGACACTGACCTGTGGTGATTGCCATCACAGTAAAGGAGCTGATGGTAAGAAAATTGACTATGTTGAAGGTCAAAAAGTTGAAAAATGTGAGTCCTGCCATAACAAAGCGGCTGGAATGCCTCCAAAACTTACAACTTTCAAAGAAGCTGCACATGCAAACTGTAAGGTCTGTCATAAAGCAACAGACAAAGCACTTGCAAAATGTACCGTTTGTCATCCTAAGAAAAAGAAATAACGTCTAAGGATCGTCTTTTGCTTACATGCAAAGGCAGAGCAAAAAAAAGCCCCTCTCTACTTCTGTAGAGAGGGGCTTTTTTTTGTATTCCAGCTATCAGAAACTTTACAAACGTTTTGCTCAGCCTGCCTGAATCTTAGAAATATCCCCGACTTTCAAGAAAAGAACAGATATAGCAGTTAACAAATTGAGCCTGTTGACACGAATGGTATCATCTTCGTCCATTACCATTACTTGATCAAAGAATTCATCCACAGGTTCTTTAAGGATTAACATCGCTGTAAGAGCCGCATCATAATCACGTAGTTCAAGGAATGGTTGGACTGTGGATTCAAGAATTCCAAAAACTGACGCCAGTTCCTTTTCAGCTTTTTCTGAAAGAAGATCCTCTTTTATTTCCGTTGTACTATTTTTCTTAATAATATTACGAATACGTTTATAGGACGCTGCAAGAACACCAAAATCTTCCTTTTCACGAATTGCGGAAAGAGCTGCGATCTTCTTGAGACTATCATTAATATCATTAAATTCGACAGATGTCACAGCATCCACAGCCTCACTGTCAGCACCAAGAGCGAGTTGGTCATTTACAAAACGACCACGGATAAAATCGACAACCTGTCGAACAGTTTCCACGCTGCCATTAACCTTATCACCATATAAAGAAAGTGCTTTATGCACCACATCATTCAACGACAGAGACAAGTCAAAATGTTCAACAATATGGATAATGGCAAGAGCAATTCGACGTAACCCGAAGGGATCAGTGGTACCCGTTGGAAGTTGCCCAATACCAAAGCAGCCGCTAATAGTATCAATTCTGTCGGCCAGGCCAACCAGTGCACCGGTTAAAGAAGTGGGAAGCTCGCTACCTGCCCGTTTAGGTAAATAATGCTCCGTAATGGCTAGAGCGACCGATTGAGATTCACCATCCTGAAGAGCGTAAGCACCACCCATATTACCTTGAAGTGAGGGAAACTCACCAACCATATCTGTCAAAAGATCAGTTTTGCACAAAAGTGCTGCCCTGCGAGCATCATCTTCTGATTCCGGTTCAAATTGTTTTGCAAGAAGCGCCGCAAGTTTTACAATACGATCTGTTTTTTCAAGCATCGTACCAAGTTTTGCCTGAAATATAATTCCGGTAAGTGCATCCACACGATCTTCAAGCTTCTTCTGTTTATC
>DAOWDZ010000179.1 GCA_030638765.1 Desulfocapsa sp. | reverse complement strand
TGATCTGCTTAGAGATGATTGGTTATTTTCAGGATGAAAACGGCGCCCAGTCATATCCCTTTCCATTCATGAACAGAATTTATCCAAAAGCCGGTAATTTTATCGCCCTGGTCGTCAATTTGCGATCCTGGCGTTGGGCAACCCTGATTAAGGCCGGTTTTCAGCTGGGCACAGATCTGCCAATAGCCAGGCTTACTGGCCCTTCCTTTGTCTATGGCATCGATTTTTCTGATCACTGGTCCTTCAACCGGCACGGCTACCCGGCTGTGATGCTTACAGATACCGCCTTTGTAAATATTCGGGTTGATTTTTACTTGAAGAATATTCGGGACACAATTCATTTTGTTTGTTACAACAACAAACATGAATGCTGCAGGTCAAAAACAAACACCTTTTTCTCTGCTTAAGAGTTCTGATCATGCCCATCCATTTGGACAGCCTGTTGACCTCTCTCCCCTAATTGTTATTTCAGAAAAAGAATATCTATCACTCAAGTGTGAAGTTGGTTATTGGCGGAGCATGCATGAAAAAGCCCTTTCAAGAATAGACAAGTTAAACATAAAGGTTGAGCATCAGAAAGGGAAAATTCGTGATTTAACAAACCGGGTTTTTGGTAAAAAGAGCGAGAAGACAGGTTCCGGTAAAAAAGACGGTGAATCAAAAAACAAGGACTTAGGAGAAAAACGTAAACGAGGTCAACAACCTGGCACAAAAGGACACGGGCGTACCAAACGACCTGACCTTCCTCGTGTTGAGGAGTCCGTTGATTTTTCTGAAGTCCCAAAATGTTCCGAATGCGGAATAGCATATCTTCCCGACGGGCAAAAAGAATCTGAAATTATCGAGGTTAAGGTTAAGGCCTACACCCGCGTAATCCAGCGCAGCTGTATGAAAAAAGGCTGCACATGCAAAGGTGTTCCCGGTACTGTCACAGTACCCATGCCACCCAAGGTTCTCCCCAAAAGTCCTTACGGAATCTCAATTTGGGAAAATATTCTATTAAGCAAATTCCGTTATTGCCAGCCGACCAATCGTCTTCTGGGGCAATTTGGCGAGATGGGTTTACCTATCTCTGCAGGAACCATTGCCGGGGGACTTCAAAGGCTGAAAGAATTGTTCAAGCCGGTTTATGATGCACTTTACGACCAGCAAATGACAGAGGATAGATTTCACAATGATGAAAGCAGCTGGAAAGTGTTTGAGAGTGTTGAAGGCAAAATTGGTAATCGCTGGTGGCTGTGGGTAAGTCGTTCAGCATCTGTTGTATTTTTTAAAATTGCACCTGGACGCGGGGCAAACGTAGTCGTTGAACATTTCAACAAGATAGAACAGCAAGAAATTATTGTTATCTGTGATCGATACTGTGCTTATAAATCATTGGCCAGGCAACTCTCCTTCATTACTCTGGCTTTTTGCTGGGCACATGTCCGGCGTGATTTTCTCGATGCAGCCAGGAAATACCCTGAGCTTACGGAATGGGCATTGGATTGGGTGGAAAAGATCGGCGAACTCTACCACATCAACAATAAACGCTATAAAGAGTTTAATCCAAAACTTCCTGTTCCTTGGCAATCTGCGTCATTCAAAAAAGAACACGAGAAGATTGTTACAAAAAAAGACATCATGGCTGAGGAACGGGATGCCTCTATAGATGAGTACAGGACTGATGCCGCAGATTCAAACCTGCTCACAGAGGTTAAATTTAAAATTTTAACCAGCCTGAAAAATCATTGGCACGGATTGACTGTTTTTGTGGAACATCCAGAAGTACCAATGGACAACAATAATGGAGAGCAATCTATCCGTAATCCAGTGACTGGACGCAAGAATTTTTATGGCTCAGGCAGCCTTTGGAGTTCTGAACTGGCAGCGATGATGTTTTCAATTTTCCAGACCCTTGTTTTATGTGGTCTCAACTGTCATCACTGGTTACGGCTATACCTGACAGCCTGTGCAGAAAATAACGGTAAACCGCCTGAAGACTTATCCCCTTTTCTTCCCTGGAAGATGGATAAAGAGCGTCGACAACAACTCGCCAAACCATTTAACACCTCATGATCAGATATTGCGGAAGGGACTTTTCTTCCACTGAACTTGACCGGATTCGATCCCTCATAAAACATAATCCCCTATTCAATCGATCACGGCTTTCCCGTGAAGTGTGCGAGATGTTCCACTGGTTGAAACCTGATGGGAAACTCAAGGATATGTCATGTCGTGTTGCTATGCTGCGTATGCATGAAGATGAACTGATTTGCTTGCCTCCGCCGACACGCATCAAGCATCCTGTAAAAAAAGTAAAACCTACTTCAGCTACAGACCCACAGGATTCTGTTTTATGCTCTGTTGAACTCTTGCCGCAACTCCATTTTAAGGTAGTCACAAAAAACAGCTCTGCTCTCTGGAACGAGTACATTGAAAGGTATCACTATCTAGGCTATACACCTCTGCCCGGTGCACAGTTGCGCTATTTCGTCTATGCAGGTGAACAGCTTGTCGCTCTGACAGGTTTTGGTGCGGCTGCATGGCAAACTGCACCGAGAGATAAATTTATTGGCTGGAACCATGATCAGCGCAAAAAGAATCTGAATTTAATCGTGAATAATGCCAGATTCTTGATTTTACCGTGGATCAAGTCAAAAAATTTGGCTTCCAAAATCCTTTCCTTAACAGCTCGACGGCTTCCTGATGATTGGGTAGACAGATATAATACTCGACCATTGTTGCTGGAATCTTTTGTTGAAAAAAAAAGATTTGTTGGCACCTGCTACAGGGCAGCTAATTGGAAATTATGTGGCCAAACTAAAGGCAGAGGAAAACTCGGGCCAGCTGGAAAAATCAGTGTTCCGATCAAAGATGTTTGGGTGTATCCTCTCAATAAGGATTTCCGATGCATTTTAAAAACTTGAGTTATAAATCAACAACCCGAATATTTACCTGCCCGATGCCGTTTAACTAATATATACAACCACTTCTATCGAATTGAGCGAGCATTTCGACCACAACACTATTTTTAGTTAAATATGTATTTTCGTAACTATTCACATCGTTGCAAATCAAAAAATATGCGTAATTCAAACATGTTATACGCATGCAAGAAACTTGCTTCTAAAAGTTTTTTTATGATTATATACGGTTGGAATTATTCAATTGTTGCGAATTCTGAAAACACTCCAAGAGTGTACTTATATAGGAGATATGTTTACTTTTGTTTGGGCGTTTTACAATGCAATGATATTGCTCATTGACTTAAAGTGAATCAGCCCCAGTTTTACATAGATGTTGCACTTTTCTGCACATAATACCTTGGTTCTGCAACCCATGGTTCAACACCGGTATTATTGCACCAATAGACACAACCGTCTTTAATCCAATAGTGACTGCAGCATCCAATATTTTTCCATATTGAAGGATAAAGTGTTGGCCTACCTGCTGCACTTCTTTTTACCGTCCAGTTTGGCTTGTGAATATTTTGTAATGAGAGCGAAGTAACATTCCCGCACCCACAGGGGCATCTAAACAATACCCAAAGGGGTTTATTTTGGTAAACCACCGCTATAAAATCTTCTTTACCAACCGATTCATTTTTAGGTGTCTTATCAACTATTGACATTGATCTAAAATGCACATCTGGTTTTACTGGCTGATTCTGGAGAGTAGAATTAAGATCGTCCCCCCTCCCTGCCAGTGATCGAGGACCAAACACCAATGATATTATTTTTTGCAGCCAGTTAATCATCAGAATCTCTCTCCTAGAGATGGCATATCTAATCGATATTTTCCTTCTTGTTTCAGTAACAATAGATGTTGCACTTTTCTGCACATAATACCTTGG
>DAOWDZ010000019.1 GCA_030638765.1 Desulfocapsa sp. | reverse complement strand
GTTATTATTAACACTACGTTTTGTTTTCCATTCCATCAACTGGGCATAGCCCATCACGGCAATGATCGGAAAAAGACTTGCAAAAGCGATGAGTCCAAACCCATCAATGGCAGGATTTCGGCCGGGAACAGTCCCAGCCAAACCAAGACCGAGGGCTGCAACAATGGGTACTGTTACAGTGGAGGTTGTCACACCACCAGAATCATAGGCGAGCGCAACGATGGTTTTAGGGGCAAATATTGTTTGTATAATAACAATTACATACCCCACAAGGATATACAAATACAATGGCGTACCAGTCACTATTCGAAAGGTTCCAAGACTAATCCCAAATGCAACGCCTATTGCCACGGTGATTCGCAGCCCCCACGTGGAGATTGTTCCAGCGGATACCTCATTTGCTTTAAAAGCCACAGCGATAAGAGATGGCTCTGCAATGGTGGTGGCAAAGCCTATCATTGCCGCAAAAAGATACACCCATCCGTATGCCGTCCAATCAACATTCGTGACAACTTCATCTGTGCCATAGATAAACACCGGATCTGACAACTGACTTGCCATGATCTCTCCCAATGGAAAAAGAGCTTTTTCCAGTCCGGCAAGAAAGAGGGCGAGACCTACCACAACGTAAACGCCGCCAATAACAAGTCTTTTTAAATTTGGTATTTTCTGTCTCAGTACGAAGAGTTGAAACCCAGTGATAAGGAGAACGATGGGTACCACATCTCTACACGTCGAAAGAAATATTCCTATGAATTCCTTTATAAATTCCACAGAATTTGCTGACCTTTATTTAAAGATGATAAGTCCATATCCCATAACAAATATCATGGGTAATAGAGATGCAAAAGCGATCAAACCAAAACCATCTGTTAAGGGACTCCGCCCTCGTATGGTTGAGGCGAGTCCCACTCCTAATGCTGCAACTAGCGGTACAGTTATGGTCGAGGTGGTGACGCCACCCGCATCGTAGGCAATACCTATGATTTCCTTTGGAGCAATCATGGTCATAACCATGACAAGAACATACCCGCCAATGATAAGATAGTGGATGGGCCAGCCGCGAAGAATACGCATAACCCCAATCAAAATTGCCAGCCCCACAGAAAATGCTACGGACATACGTAGTCCGAATGCGTATTGGCTGAGAGATTCAGGACTTGGGTCAATGAGACCACCCTGCCCTGCAATATCTGCAGCTTTAGCGGATACGGCAATAAGAGCTGGTTCTGCAACTGTAGTAGAAAAACCAAGTGAGAACGCAAAGAAAAGAAGCCAGAACAGGCTTCCTTTTCTGGCCAGTGCCTGAGCCATCGCCTCACCGATTGGAAACAATCCCATCTCAAGGCCTTGAATAAAAAGGCTAAGGCCCATTACGATCAAAAGAGTCCCGAACAAGACCTCTCCAATCTGCGGCAAAGGCTGGCGTATCACCACTATCTGGAAAAATGCTATCACCAGAACGATGGGCAGCAGATCAGTACAGGAATTCTTTAACTTTGTCAGAATAGCTTTTATAATCATAGGTATTACCAGTAACCACAGAAGCTTTTTTTCTTCTGGTTAGGAGGTACCATCAACCTTTAAGGAGGACACGGTCAATCTTATTTCAACACTATCTGGTCCATTTTCAACTCTTTTTAAACTTCCATTTACTTTTTCCACTGCAGCAAAAAGTTTTTCATTTATTATTTTCTCAGTCTCTCCCATGGCATCTCCTGGGGAAAACTGAAGACTTACCACAACATCGCGCCCAGCCATTTCCGTTTTTATGGTAAGAACCTTACCACTTTCGAGACAATCCAGACACTGAGCATATACTCTGTAGAAAATATGCTGTATCAACGCAGGATCATTATACACTGGTAAAAGCGTTTCCTGAAGCTCAAAAATAACTTCAACCTGTTTTAGGCGGGAAAACCGCTCCAGAAAAGTATATTCCTCTTCAATTAAGTCATTCATCAAAAAAGAAGCATAAGGGGTATCGGGTCTGTGAGCCAGGCCACTCAAATGGTGCATCATTTCAGCGGATATCACGATCCTACGTTCAATGGCTGCAATGGATTTCAGCAGACGTTCCACCATCTTAGCATCTTCACACATGGTACCCATCTCAATGATATCACCCATCAAACCGTTAGATTCACGTATGATGCCCAGATGGTTTTTCATGTCATGCGCAAAACCCGCCATAAGTCTGCCAAAGGATTCTATCTGCTCCTGCCGAATACTGTTTTCCATATTTGCATCCATAAGATCCTTACGCCTTGCTGCGTTTTTCGTCAGCTAATTTCATTTTATCCACAAGCTCCACAAGATCGACAGGTTTCATAATATAATCAAAAGCGCCTTTTTCCAGAGCTTCAACTCCAGATCCAGCTGAACCATGCCCAGTGAGCATAATCACCTCAATAGTTGAATCATGCTCCTTAATCTTTGCCAAAACATCAAGCCCACTCATGTCGGGCATTTTCAAATCAAGAATTACAATACCCGGATTCATTTTTACTAGACTTACCAACCCTTCAGTTCCGCTATGCACGTCTATTGCGGCAACTCCACGCAACTTCAACCTTTGACATAAGGTTGAGGCAAACTCAATCTCATCATCAATTATTAGTACTTTTGATTTTAACATATAGTAACCCTGAAGTTTTGTATTTAAACAGCTGGTTCTTTATATTCAACTGGCAGAGCAATTCTAAAAACTGTCCCCTTACCAATCTTCGACTTAACTTTAATACTCCCACCCAACTTCTTCACCAGGCCATAAGTAATAGACAACCCTAGACCTGTACCTTTACCTGTTTCCTTTGTAGTGAAGAATGGTTCAAAAATATGATTTAATACCTCAGACGGCATTCCGGGACCATCGTCGACAATCGTTATCTGAATTAACTGCTCATTAATCTGTCTGCTTGAGAGCATAATAGTACCACCATGACCAATAGCATCGATGGCATTATTGATAATATTGAGAAACACCTGCTGCAACGGCCCACGAGAACTGTGG
Source organism: Desulfocapsa sp. (assembly GCA_030638765.1). The sequence continues at coordinate 2,024 of DAOWDZ010000019.1, read as the reverse complement.
ATATTGGGTGTATCCGGGCACAAATTAAAATCTATCTTAATTTGGTTGTAAGTAGCTTCTTTTTCCAGAAATCCCACTACATCTCGTAACGTACTATTAACATCGATTTCCTCAGATACGACATCTGTCTGGCGGGCAAAACCGAGTAGCCGATGAGTTATGGTTTTGCAGCGCTCTACGCTACTTTGAATACCATCCACTGCTTTTGCCATCATATCTTTATTATCAAAATCCTCAGAAAACTCCATAAAGTCCTGAACAAGACCGGCTTTCTGATTAATGATTGCCAGAGGATTATTTATTTCATGGGCAACCCCTGCGGCCAATCTTCCGATTGAAGCAAGTTTATCGGTATGCTCTGCTTCACTATAGAGTTTCTGTCGTTTTTCATCCGATTCACGGATATGAGCAGTAAGTGCATAACTGATTTCCACAATCACAAACAGGGCTACAATTGCACAGGAAAGAAATATCGTTATCAGTCTTATTTTAAAAAGAACCCACGAATTCGCATGCAGATATTGTTCTTTAATGAGTACCAGCTTCCACGGTGTATCTTTTAATTCAGCGACTCCATGGTTAATTGGTTCTCCCTCGAAGATCCTCTCAAAGACTACAATTCCATTTTTTTCAATAAGTGTAGTCTCACTTCCTGGATTGTTCTGCAATTCATGCAGAATACAATAACCACCAAGTTTTCCATATTTCAGGGGCCTTGTCTGTGCAATACGTTTTAAATCAACAAGGAACATATCATCTGCATACCCGGAAGAAATCGTATTGATGAATGCCTGCAGAGTACTGGCATTTACGGTAACCCTTAACACACAGTTTTCTTCTGCTGGTAAGTTCTCACGAGTCACAGCAATTACAAAATGAGGAATATTCCTAAACCCTTTAAAAACATTACTGATTGCGACACCATTGGCCAACACCTCTTTATACCAGAGCTGATCGCTGTAATTATGTTTACGTAATTTATAGGGACCGGCATAGGATTTCTGCATACCGCTGGAATCTATCAATTGAATATCAACAAACCCTGGATAGACTTTTTGTAAACGGTGGAGAATTGTTTTCAATTCTTTTGAAGAAAGGAGTTTTTCAGGACGATCACTACTGCCAACAAACTTTACAACAGATGTTAATTCACCAATAAATGCTTCTATTGTACTCTGAGCCTCTTCAAGATTCAAAACTAACTGATCCAGCTCCTCTTCTTCCAGGAGCTGCTGGTACTGATTATGTGAAAGGGCGGAAATAATAATTAATGGAACAAGAACAAGAATCGTCAATATAATACAGAGACCCTTGGTGAAACTTTTGTAGCCATCGTCGAGCACCTTAACATTTCCAAGTTCTTCCGATGGAAAGGGAAGGATCTTTGTCAACCAGCCAGCTTGCCTGTTCATGAAGCTACCTCTCTTGACGTTACACCAGGTAAAATAGTACCTGCCTTCAGTTCATCATCCACAGCCATTTGTAAAATTTTCAAATAAGGCCCCACCACAGAATCTATTACCGTTATATTTTTCCATGTGAGAAACCTGTAATGTTCTTCCTCAATACCTCCACAAATCAGCATGGCAATATTTTCTTTCAAAGCGAGATCACAGAGTATTTCAGCTGAGACATCAGCAAGAAGCAACGATCTCGGTTCTTCCATTAATTGCTTGTCGTAATATGTTGCAATAAACACTTCAGAGGTTAAATCAAAGCGAGGAGAGACAAAACTGCCACGAACTGTAGTCATAATTTTCATATTCTTCCTCCTGCTAAGCCATTTTATATTTTTTTATTTTTCGCCATAGAGTTGTTCTTCCCCACCCAAGTATCTCAGCTGCTTTTGCCCGATTTCCACCACTCTTACGTAGAGCATCAAGCATCATTTCCTTTTCTAGTTCATGCCAGCCGCCCGCCATGTTTTTTGAAACCGGAGCAGGATCTAACAATGGCACTGTCTTTTCCACTGTTACCTGCGGTAAATCTACAACAGGTGATGGTATTTCAGGTGATTCGGCTTC
>DAOWDZ010000278.1 GCA_030638765.1 Desulfocapsa sp. | reverse complement strand
CTTTATGGATTTTCTCAACAGTTCGCCAGCCCAACAACTCATGACACAGCATGGCGCATTTGCACGTATTGAACTCTAACTTTTTTTTAGCTATGAAAACACTTACGTCAGCAATAAAATTTAAATCATTGAGAAGTAAAGTCTTTTTGATTGCCTTGTTACCAATCCTTTTGACAATCATAATTTCAGGTAACAGTGTATTCCGTCTGATTTTGGAGAATGAAGAACAACAACTGCAAAAACATTTGAAATTCGTAGCAGAAAGTCAAGCACATCACGTGAATCTTCATCTCACAAGATACCTGCGGGAATTTTCTCAAATTGCTGAGAGTCATTATTTCAAAAACTACCGTGAGTCATTTCAGGACAAACCCCTTTCAAATTTTTTCATTGGAAGACAGAAACAGTTTGAAAGCCTAGCGGTTGTCGTTAATGGCTTTGCCCTTGTTCATGTTGTACAAGGACATATTGTCGAAGGAATCAACCAGATACCCATTGAATCTCTCACCAAAAGAGCACGGGAAGCAAAAGGAAAAGTGGTCACCCAGATTACAATCAAGCATCCTCAATATGAAGGGGCTGTTGCTGAATTAGCACTCTATACATCGGGTTATTATGAAGAAGAAACCGATCTTGTTCTCTATGGAGTGGTTCCGCTTTCCGATCTGTCAGGCATAATGATCAGTGATCTGAATGTGAAGGAAACTGGATTTTTCTCATTGGTTGCCAAGGATTCAACCATTATTTTCTCCCCAAAACCTGAGAAGATTGGAACTAAGCTACAAGCCTCAGATAGTAACGGAAAACGTTTAATTGAGGCGATCAAGAATCATCGAACTATTTACACACGCGCCAGAATATTTGATCTGGATGCGATAAGGGCTGTCCATCCTCTGGAAAACCTGCCATGGTCCGTTGTTGTTTCTTTACCCTATGATGACCATAGCTTTGTTGCACAAGCGTTACGGGATAAAATCTTCCTTAATTTCCTTCTTTCAATTCTTATCGTTGCCTTTATGGCGTCTTTTTTTTCCCGTAGTATCACAACACCTCTTGAAAAACTTACGGCCGTAACAAAACAGATAGCAAAAGGTAACTTTGAAGTTCATACTGATATTCATACAGGTGATGAAATTGAAGATCTTGCTAATGGCTTCAACAATATGAGTAACCGCCTTGCTGCATTTGTGGCACAGGAAAAAGAACTGGCCTCCACCCATGCAACCCTGGCCGCTGAAGAAGCGCAGATTCAGCTCCTGAAAAAAAGTGAAGAACAATTAAGAACCTTGACTGACAATATACCTGGTATGGTTTACAGAACGAATTCGAATTTTTCTCCACTGCTGCTTACTGGCAGTATTGATATTTCTGGCTATGAAGAAAAAGTATTTTATTCAGGCGAAAAAGAATGGCTAAAAATAGTTCCTCCAACCGATCTTTCAGCTCGTACTGCTGAAAATGAACGACTTGCAAAAACAGAAGGTAACACATACCGTGAGTATCGTATTATCCATAAAAATGGTGAAATTCGCTGGGTTGCCGACCATTCAACTTCCATCTTCAAAGATGGAAGTTTTCAAGGACTCGATGGCGTAATCTTTGACATCACCCACCATAAGGCAATGGAGCGTGGGCTCATCGAAGCAAAAAAAGCAGCCGAACAAAGTAACATTGCCAAGTCCGAGTTTCTTGCCAACATGTCACATGAGCTGCGCACACCAATGCATGGCATTCTCAGCTATGCCAATTTTGGTGTTAAGCGGGCCGGCAAAGTTTCTAGAGAAAAAATCATGGAATACTTCTGTGAGATATCAGATAGCGGCAAGCACCTGATGGCACTCTTAAATGATCTGCTCGATCTTTCAAAACTTGAATCCGGTAAGATGGCTTATTCCATGAAAGAAATGGATATGTGGCCATATATTGTTTCTGCTATTGACCAATTTCAGCCAGCTATTCAAGAAAAGAACCTTCAACTTACAACAAGCTCTCCAAGCGTGCCTCTTACCACACACTTTGATTCAGAACGAATCAATCAGGTACTACAAAACCTACTCTCTAACTGCATTAAATACAGTAAAGATGGGGGGGAGATCTACGTGGAAGCGATGCTTGAGACACAAACCATTGACGGCGCACAAAAACCAGTGATAAGAGTATCAATCACTGACCATGGGGTTGGGATTCCGGAGCAGGAACTTGAAACAATTTTTGAAAAATTTGTACAGAACAGCAAAACAAAAACCGGAGCTGGCGGGGTTGGATTAGGGCTTGCCATCTGTAAACAAATCATAGAGGATCACAACGGCAGGATCATGGCTCATAATAATCCAATTGGAGGCTCAACTTTCTCTTTTACCTGTCCTGTCGTTTAAATAAACACGCATATATGAAAGTACCTTCTTGTTTTCGAGAATAACCCACCGACAAAAGAAAGCGCTACAAAGTATTGATATTTTCTTTTAGCCAGGTCGCACATTCATCAAAAGCGGCCTGCAAATCAACAATTCGACTACTCAATTCCTCAATATTTCCATCGTGGGCGAGCTGTTCAAGTTCAAGGGAAATGTTTGCAATTCGCCATGCAAAAAGAGTCGCACTGGCGCCCTTCATACCATGACAAATCTCACTGAGTTTCTCACTATCTCCTGCCTCAATACCACTGTGCAGATCTGCAATCCATTGTGGTCCGCTCTTTTGGTGTAAATGCAAAAGAAGCTTTTTTACAATTTCAGTGTTTCCGTTACAATTCTTCTTAAGGCGATCCAAATCAATGATAACATCTGGCTTCTCAGAAATCGCTGGAGTCTTTGCTTCCATATGTCAATGTTTCCTGTTCAGCCTTACTGGTTAAATATTCACAGACAAAAAAGGTGCTCCAAGAAAACATAGCTGATTTTACCATACTGCTCGCATGCCTTCCTGTTTTCGTAAAGTATCTATCCTTCTTTCCAGATCAATACGCCACTCAGCATGAATCCTGGCCGCTGACGGAGCAATGAGTTCAGGAAGTCCATAAACAAGTCTGTCAGATGCTCTACTGGCTTCAATTACGGCTTCAATGGAACGAGCACCAAATTTATAACGACTCAAAAGAAGGCGCAGTAAAAGTCCTGATGTTTTTCGCGCTGCCTTTTTCCAATGCGTATCCATCTGATGCGCAATAATAAATGCACGTTTCAATAGAATACGGCGCAACTCTTCAAGGTCATCATTTGTTGCTGAATCACGCAGCAGAATATCCGGAATTTCAATTCCATCAATATCAAGTACAACCCGCAATCGACTCATAAAATCGGGGATTTTCAAAGTCTTCATCATGGCCAGAGATTCTTTATCACTTGGATCAAGAAGTTTCTCCATTCCACTCCAGCTTGCCTTAACACCACCCGCAAAAACAAATATTGCACGGCCTATAAAATGTGGAATACCATTGACATAGGTCACTCCATCCTGCATGGATGGAAGGAAATAACGAAGATATCCAAACTCATGTCCATCATAGCGACAATCAAATTCATCCCAGAATACAATGGGGACCTTTCCACGGGCAACCGCCGCACGCACAGGTTCTATTGCCGAATTAATCTCATTGGGAGAAGCAAACTGGGTAAGATTAAACTCAAAGAAATCAAAAGGGTCGCCTTCGAATCGATCTGATATTACTCGAGCCACCTCTTTTACGGCAAAGGATTTCCCAGATCCGGGAGGGCCAAACACCCCGAGACAAAGGGGACGAAGTACATTTTCTTTAGAAACATAGGAATCCATTACATTCTGGAGAGTAATTACAGGGTCAATTTCTGCAGGATCGGTCGTTCGCAAATGTCCAACCTGAAAGATCGGTAAATTTCCGAAACCGTTTTTCCTGTTTACCTCTTCCTTTAAGTCGTGGAGCACGGACACGATCTCATCCATATAGCCGTGTGTCCCACGAATTGTCTTGCGTTCCATGGATTGTGAAGTCTTTCTAAAGTAGAAGAAACTCCTGAGGGCTCGCTTTTTCTCTTCAGACCAGATTTGAGAGGCAACAAGATCAAGTACCACCTCGAAATCAGCAGAAAGAGGTGGCAGTTCGAAAAATGAAGGATCTTTGCCATCGTTCATAAAAGAACAGGCATATCCACCGGGAAAACTTTTGGCAAAATCAAGATTTGGAAATTCCAATGTTTCTTTAAAGTAATAGCCATGCCGATAAAGAAGATCCCAGTTATTGAGAACCCGTTGTGAAAAATCGTAAAAATAATTTTTGCTAAAATCAAACTCACCGAAACGCATGGTATCCATTGCAAGCATTGCAGGAAGTAACGTATCGTAACAGGGAACTGAACCGCGCTGACGAGGGGAACTTTTCTCAGGCAAACATCCTTTACGATGCCTAAAGAAAATAGCATCCGGGCCAATATAGAGGACCCCGTGCGGAAACATTTCCACCACGATATGACACAAGAATCGTGATTTTTTAGTATCCCAAAGTCCTACCTCACTCGTTCGTAAAGCTCGCAAACACATGGCGACAATGGTTTCCCAGTTAACGGAACAATCCATCTCCATACGAGTGGTTTCAAGATCTGACAGTCTACAAAAAAGGACAAATCGCTCACCTAAAAGTTGCGCCCAGTCGCTCCAATAGGCGACACTAATACCCATGGCAATGGCCCAGAGATTTGGATTGCGATCAAGATCTTCCTGACTGAACTCCGGTGGATGACCGGAATCATCAATAACAATTAATCCGTCATTATTCGAAAAAAGTTCCCTGTTAGAACTATCTATAGAAAAATCCTCAGCAGTGCAGGCTCTTCCTCCAGCTGGCAAATACTGGTTGACCATAAACCATCCATGATCAGCTTTATCAACATCGGTGCTTCTGTACTTTCTAAATATCTGAAAAACATCCTTCTGGGCTCCATAGGTCACGGAGTTAATTCGTGGATTCAAATCAGATTCCACCACATAGGCAGTCAGCCACGTCAGTAGTTGTTCCAAGCGACCATACTCAACGGACACATCACCCGCCATAAGTTCAATATGATCACCAGGATTATATCCGTAAGCTGGAAGATTACCTTCCTCCAGCAAACTAACCTGTTTGATTGCTAAATTACGAATCTTAACGTTAGACCCAAGCAGAGTTATTGTTTTTTGATCTTTTTCAGGCATAATCCCTCATAGCAGTGGAGGTAAGACGCAACAAAGGAGGCCGAAGCCTCCTAAGATAAATACAAAGTTTCCAGGATTATAATAAATCCATTTTATCAAGCGCAAAAACTGCACCCTTATAGGAAACTATAACAACGGCCACATAGCCAAGTAATATTACAGCGGTCATGAATTTCTCCTTTTAGTCAGTTAGTATGCCTCGTGATCCAGCGCATCTTCCATTGATATCTTCTTGGAATCCATCTTTTTCCAGAGGTAGGCAACGTATGCAACAAGGACGGGAATGAACAACGCCACATATGTCATAATCATCAGGGTGTACTTACTTGATGATGCATTATAAATGGTGAGACTCGACTGCAGATCAAAGGTTGATGGATAAAATGCTGTTGAGTTAAATGCGGGCAGACAAAGCACACACAATCCAACAAGCACTGTTCCAAGTCCGGCGGGCCATATACCTTTAGAACTTTCTTTTTTGGCTCCAAGAAACACTCCCCAGATAACAAGTCCAATTCCACCAAGCAGGAAGAGAAGGAGATGAGGAAGAGCTAAAAGGTTAAAGAGATATTTAAAGGATACCATGGAAACCACACCATCTTCATCCACACCAAATCCTTTTCGTAACAGAATAGAAACAACCACATAGAGTAAAAATGGCAGTGAGCAGACAAAACTTGACCATACTGCTTTTCGTAATCTTTGCTCGAGTTCTGCTGCTTCACTAAAATCGATATTATTCAGCAGATACAGTGCACCAAGAACTCTTGCATTGAAGACAAGAAAGAGTCCAAGTGACAAATTAAACAGTGAAAAAGCTGCTTCAAGTCCCCGAAGATTAATACCACCAAGGGTATATTCCCAGGTAACCTGATTCATATCGTTTAGTGAAAAAGCAGATCCCGTATAAAAAGTACCTACTGCAGCACCAATTAACAGAACACCAACAGATCCGTTAATAAACATAAACAGTTCATAGGTTTTAGCCCCCCACACATTACCAGGTTTTGTACGATACTCATAACTCACTGCCTGGATAATAAAGGTAAAGAGAATAAGTATCCACACCCAATATGCTCCACCAAAACTTGTGGAATAAAATTTTGGAAAGGAGGCAAAAAGGGCACCACCAAAAAGAACCAGAGTGGTAAAGGGAAGTTCCCATTTACGACCAAGTGAGTTCACAACGAGTGCGCTTTCATCATCAGTCTTTGCCACCTGCCAGAGCAGTGTTTGACCACCCTGAACAAAGGTAAGAAAAAGAAAGAGTGCGCCAACGACAGAACAGATAACCCACCAGAGTTGCTG
>DAOWDZ010000032.1 GCA_030638765.1 Desulfocapsa sp. | reverse complement strand
TTCCCTACAGCCTCTGCAAGCACCGCATCTTCCATTACCGGCACGAAGGCTCCACTTAACCCCCCCACGGCCTTAGACGCGAAAATACCGCCCTTCTTTACAGCATCATTCAACATGGCAACAATTGCTGTAGTTCCTGGTGCTCCCACGTCATCAACACCTAAAATCTGTAAAATCTCTCCAACAGAATCTCCAACTTTTGGTGTCGGAGCAAGAGAAAGATCAACAACTCCAAACTCCACGTCTAACTCTTTAGATACCTGTCGTCCTATTAATTCACCACATCTTGTAACTCTGAACGTTATCTGTTTAATTTCCTCTGCAATATCATCGAGTTTTAAATTTTGCCTTCCTTTCTTATTTATGATTCTTTCCAGGGACCTTGCGATAACTCCCGGCCCTGAAACTCCTACATTTAAGACGACATCTGCCTCTTCCACCCCGTGAATTGCTCCAGCCATAAATGGATTATCACCCGGTTGATTACAGAAAACCACAAACTTAGCCGCTCCAAAACCTCCCTGCTCTGCAGTCTGCAGGGCCAGATCCTTTACTGTTTTACCTATTATTGCAACCGCATCCATGTTAATTCCTTTATGGCTTGAACCAACATTTATTGAAGCGCAAAGCCTCTTAGTCACAGCAAGAGCCCTAGGGATTGACGCAATAAACTCCTTGTCACTCGCCGTCATTCCTTTCTCTACATGTGCCGTGAACCCACCGAGAATATCAACCCCTACTTTCTCTGCTGCATTGTCCAGACTTTGAGCCAGTAAAACGAATTCGTCTTCAGTAAATCCTGCTCCGACCAATGCCGCTGGAGTTACAGAAATTCTTTTATTAACAACCGGGATTCCATATTTCATTGCCACTTCATGACACTTTTCCACAAAATTATTTGCATAATGCTCAATTTTATTCTCTACTGCCTGACAGGTTTGTTTAGCATTTCCTTTTCTACAATCAAGAAGATTAATACCCATCGTTACTGTACGTACATCGAGATTTTCTTTCTGGACCATCTCAACCGTTGCCATTATCTGATCTGAACGAAGCATCTTTTCTCCTTAACTCTTGATTATTGTATCGAGGACTGTTCCAACTTCATTTGTCACCATATAAATATCATTGTGCTGGAGGACAAGATCCAGATTTTCATCATTACCGAGTAAATCAAGTTCCTCTCTCAAGCTTTTCATTGACTCAATGTGACCCAAATCAACCTGAAAAATCATGGTATACATTTTTTCACTTCTTGCGGTTACCAAATCTAACACATTGATATTTCTATCATAAAAGAAATCTCCAAGAACTTTAACCAGTCCTTTTCGGTTTACTCCCTGAGCAGTTACCACATAGGTCTCAGAAGGTAAGGACTTTTCAATTAATTCCAAATCATTATCCACTTCCTTTACAATTGCCCCCAGGGATGTCTCAGATTTAATATCTGAAAAACCTGCCTCCAAATTTTGAATTGTTACAGTTTCATCAAAATCGGCAATCAGGATCATACTGAAAAATCCACCTAAAACTGACTGATTAAGATCTGCTAAATCACCATCCAAATCATAAATGACGGTTGTTATATCAGCAATTATTCCTGGCCTGTCCTTAGACATCACCGAGATAACAAATTTTTTATTTTTCACTTTTCGTTTCCTCTATAAATTCAATTTCCCAACCATTCTTTTTTTCCTTTCTATGAAAAATCGTTTGGGTCGGTGTTTTCAGTTTCTTAGGATAATCTACAACATAATGTAATCCCCTCGACTCCTCCCTGCTCATGGCTGACCGTATAATTAGCAATGATATCAACGAGATATTGCGAAGTTCAATCATGTTCGGGGTAATTAAATATTCTTTATAATGCTCTGCTATTTCAGCATAAATAAACTCCATCCTTTTCAAAGCAAGCCTAAGCCGTCGAGTTGTCCTGACGATACCTACATAATTCCACATCACTCGTCTAATTGAATCCCAATTGTGATTAATTAGAATTTCTTCACTGAGATTTCTGGCATCGTCTATTCTCCAATCATCGACTTCTTCAACACGGTTTTTTTGTAACATCGGCCATACTTCTTCACAACATCTAGCTGCTCTATTCGCAAAAACAACCGCTTCCAAAAGGCTGTTACTTGCAAGGCGATTGCCACCATGTAAACCTGTACAGGCCGTCTCTCCCAAAGCCATCAAACCAGGGATTGTTGTTTTTCCTTCCATATCAGTTCGAACCCCCCCACACATATAGTGAGCAGCTGGAACTACAGGAATGGGTTGCTTCGTTATATCGATCGCATACGACAGACAGCGTTTATATATGGTTGGAAATCGTTTTTTTATAAAATCAGCCTCAAGAAAAGTTATGTCCAGATAAACGCAATCTTCACCAGTTTCCTTTAATTCTTTATCGATTGCCCTCGCCACCGTATCTCGAGTAGCCAAATCTTTTCTTGGATCATACTTCCCCATAAAAGGTTTACCATCTGACCCTAGAAGAACACCACCTTCTCCCCTAACTGCTTCAGATATCAGAAAGTTTTTCTCTTCAGGATGGTACAGGCACGTTGGATGAAACTGGACAAATTCCATATTTTCAACCTCTGCACCAGCTCGGAAAGCCATTGCAATACCATCACCCGTGGCGATATCCGGATTAGTAGTATACAGATACACTTTCCCCACTCCACCACTGCAGAGCGCTGTGATTTTAGCACGATACGCCACGACTTTCTTGCCTTCCATTACATAGGCACCGACACATTTTCTCCCAACTTCTTCCGGCCAACCCACCGTTGCACCGGAAACCATTAGAAGATCAACCACCATATGCTCTTCCAATAGTTTAATATTCCCATGACTCCTTACTTTATCAAGCAAAGCCCTTTCAATCTCTCTGCCAGTTAAATCATATGCGTGTGCCACCCTTCTATGGCTATGTCCCCCTTCCTTCCCCAGTGAATACCCTGAACTGGTTTTATCATCTTTAACAAAGCCAACTCCCATTTGTACCAAATCAGCAACTCTCTCTGGGCCATCGCCAACCACCATCCTAACAATTTCTTCATCACACAACCCCGCACCTGAAGATAACGTGTCCTGTACATGATCTTCCAAACTATCACTATTTTCGAGGACAGCCGCAATACCTCCCTGTGCCAAATTAGTAGCTGTATCCATATCTTTCTTTTTTGTTACGACAACAACCGAGCCCATTTCTGCACAACGTAATGCGAAGGAAAGGCCCGCGATGCCACTTCCTATTACCAAAAAATCACTTTGCATATTACCCTCAGTCAATGTTTCACGTGAAACATTACAACAAATAAAATTAAATATTCACCAAACTAATTTATAGCGCTATGGCAAAATAAAGGCAAGAAAAGGCTGAAACCTTTCGTTCAAGGTAATAATATAAACAATTTGTCAGCGTTTTTGTCAAAAAGATTGTGCTAAAGATCCAAATGAGCTAATAAAAGGACTACAGGTTAAAAAACCACAATAACGGGAGAACAAGGCAAATGGGTAAAATTGTAGCTATCGCCAATCAAAAAGGCGGCGTAGGAAAGACAACTTCAGCAGTCAGCCTTTCTGCCGCATTGGCCCGAAAGAAAAAAAATGTTCTTTTGGTGGATTCTGACCCTCAGGGTAATTCCACATCTGGAATCGGAGTTCAACAGAGTGACGTTACGTCCCACCTCTATCACTGTTACACTCAAAATATTCCTGCTCAAAAAGCACTCGTTGTCCCAGACAAAAAGAAAAGTCTTACTGTCATACCTTCCGGAATAGATTTGGCCGCAGCCGAAATGGAACTATTCCCTGTTGAAAACAGGGAATATGTCCTCAAAAAAATGCTTTCTTCATTGAAGGATGAGTATGATTATATAATAATTGATTGTCCGCCTTCTCTGGGACTGCTCACAATCAATAGTCTTACCGCAGCAGATTCAATACTTATCCCAATGCAGTGCGAATATTTTGCAATGGAAGGCTTATCGCAGCTCATCAACACAATTCGATCGGTTAGGAAAAGTCTGAATAAAACATTGTATGTTGAAGGTTTACTATTAACAATGTTTGACAAAAGGAATCGACTGACCTTTCAAGTGGAAGGCGAAATTAAAAAGCATTTTAAAGACCAGGTTTTCAAAACAGTAATTCCAAGAAATGTTCGATTAAGCGAATGTCCGAGTCATGGGCAGTCGATTATCGAATATGATGTCAAATCAACAGGTGCTCAGGCATACATCAAATTGGCAAATGAATTTCTTCGCAGACAGAAATAAGGGACAACTATGGTAAAAATGAAAGGTTTAGGAAGAGGTGTTGATCTTCTCTTCAATCAAGAGGAAAAGGAAGAAATCTATTTTGCTTGTCAGCTCGATAAAATTATTCCTAATGAAATGCAGCCCCGGACTCATTTTGATGAGGGAAAATTACATGAATTATCAAATTCCATAAAGGCGAAAGGAATCATCCAACCACTAGTTGTTGTCTCAAACAAAGATGGTACCTATGGATTAATCGCAGGAGAAAGACGCCTTCGGGCATCGAAGATTGCGGGATTAAGTGAAGTTCCAGTGGTATTAAGAGATGTCGACGGTGACGATGAATTACTTGAATTAGCACTCATCGAAAATGTTCAAAGACAGGACTTGAATCCGATAGAAGAAGCAAAAGCCTACGAAAATTTGATAAAGAATTTTTCATACACTCAGGAGCAAGCTGCAGAAAAAGTCGGTAAAAAGAGATCGACGGTTACGAATCGCCTCCGGCTACTGCAACTCCCTGATTTTATACAAGATGATATCGCAGAAAAAAAGTTAACTGAAGGACATGCGAGGGCTATTTTACGTTTATCTGATGATGAAATAGCTATGAAATCGGCAAGGGATCAGGTCGTTTCAAAGGGCCTTTCTGTAAGACAGACTGAAAAAATGACTTCACGAATGAAACAGGAAAGCACAACTAACCGTAACAGCAAACCAGCAGGAAACCTCGCAATCCCTAATGAATTTTCCCAATCTTTTATCAACAGAATAACGAATAAATTATCAGCAAAGGTAAGTCTGGTTCAAAATGGAAATCGTGGCAAACTGGAAATAGATTACTATTCACTAGGTGACCTTGAGCGACTCGTGGAACTGATCGCAGGGGAAGATATTTGATCCACCATTGGATAAATCATTTTAACAGGAAATAGACGAAAAATGGCACTTTTGCAATTAACAATGATACCAATGGGTGAAGGAGTCTCTGTCGGGAATTTTGTCGCTGAAATCCAACTACGCCTAGAGAAAGAAAAAGCCACATTTGAATTAAACGACATGGGTACGCTTATTCATGGTGACATCCAATCTCTTCTCAAATTGTTAGGCAAAATTTACGAAACACCATTTGATCAAGGCGCTGTTCGGGTGGTTACTAATATAACAATTGATGACAGAAGAGATACAGATATAAATCTCGGAGACAAAACTGCATCTGTTAAGAAAAGGATCATTAAAAAGTTATGAAAAAACAGAAAAACAGGAAGAGTATTAATGGGTCTACTGTTGTTGCATTTGTAATTTTTCTCGCCCTCTTTGTTTTTGGTGTGAATGCTAATGAACCGGGACGAGTCCTTGAACAAGCAAAAAGCATCTGTCTTGATTGTATAGGTATCGGATAACTCAAAGTATCTGTACTTCAACTAATCAAATAACGCGATCTTCTCTACCAGAGTTTTATAAATGGATTTATTGAAATGGAATCAATTCGAAAACTGATTCAGTTTATAGCTACATTCTTAACTAATGGGTACTGGCTATTTCCGCAAACGAAAAATATCTATGTTGGCCCTTTAAAAGTTTTATGTTCTCCAGGACTTAATTGTTACTCCTGCCCGGCCTCAACAACGTATTGCCCAATTGGGGCAATTCAACAACTTTTATTGGGTATTCGTTTTTCACTTGATACAGGTGCTTACCTCTTCGGCTCATATGTACTTGGAACAATAGGTCTTATTGCAACTACAACTGGAAGAATAACCTGTGGTTGGCTCTGTCCATTTGGATTACTTCAGGAGTTGCTCTACAAAATACCGAGTGGCAAAAAAATAGAGGTATATAATGCACTTCGGTATGTTAAATACGTTATGCTTATAGGGTTTGTTTTTCTTTTTCCATTGTTATTAACGAATGAATGGGGAATGGGGAAACCCTGGTTTTGTAAATTTGTTTGCCCAACAGGTACACTGGAAGCAGGTATTCCAATATTATTAATGCAACCTGATTTACGGGCTACATTAGGGTATTTATTTTATAATAAACTTTTTTGGATGATAGTCTTTTTGGTATGGAGCGTATTCACATCACGACCTTTTTGTAAAACAACCTGTCCGTTAGGTGCATTTTATGGATTGTTTAATAAATTCTCTCTTCTGAAACTTGATCTACTAGAAGATAAATGTGTCGATTGTGGACAGTGTGCTCAGGTTTGTCCCATGGGAATACAATTTAATGAATCGGTGGGCAGTACAGAATGCATTATGTGTATGCGGTGCATGAGAGAAGGCTGTGAGTTTGGGGCAATTCACCTTACCCTCGGAAATCTCTCCTTAACTGCAAATAAAAGATTTGTGAAAAATATGAAACCACAAACAATAGAGAATTTGGATTGATAAACATAAATTGGTGGAAAAGCCTTACAATGTAGGCTAACTTTACTAAGAAAGTTAAGGTTTATTTTTTAAATTTACGGATAGTTAATTATGTTCACAATAAGCAAAAAAGCCACTTTAATCCTACCGATACTAATTTTAAGTTTCTTTATTCATAGCGCTGCATTGGCTAAGATGAAAAGTGTATCAGGTGAAAAAGTTCAATTACGTTCGGGTCCAGGTACGAAATATACTGCCAAATGGGAGTATGGGTCAGGATTTCCTTTACGAGTTTTATCTCAAAAGGGCAGTTGGATTAAAGTTCAGGATTTTGAAAATGACACAGGCTGGATTTACAAAAAATACCTGGCATCATCGCCGCATATGGTTGTTAAAGTTAATAAAGGGAAAAAGAAAAGAATTAATATTAGAAATGGCCCAGGGACGAAATACAAAACTGTAGGGCGCGCTTACTACGGTGTTGTTTTTGAGACACTTGAACAACAAAGAGGGTGGGCAAAAGTCAAACATTCGTCAGGATTGGTTGGGTGGGTGAAAAGAAGCCTTCTTTGGGGATATTAGTTTTTAAATTCTGTAGCCTCGATGTAGTTAGTATTAATACCAATAAAATCATTTACCAACTCGATCTTTCTTTTGACCCACTTATCTTGCTGTTTGACTATCTCATATACAACAGCATTACTTAAGGGAATATATTTTTGATTTGCTTTACTCTTAAACAACCCATAAAATAAGCCCTCTATATCAAAGAAAGAATTAACTCTTACCCTGGTAATCAGGTGTATGCTTCTTTCTTTTTCATTACTTGCTTTTTTGAGCGCATCAACTCTCTTTTTCTCAATTGAACTACCAATCGTTCTGCAATCATCATTGTAAAAAATAATATTGGGTTGTCTTATTTGGATTTCATCAAATTTCTGAAACTCAGAAATACCATCAATGGAGATGGTTACATTGAACATCAACAGAGCATCGTTGAAAGTTTTTTGGGAAGGATCGTGCCAAAATAGAGTGGGGCTATTAAGAAGATCGGTGGTTCGTAAACTTGAATTGGGTATCTCTACCTCTCCTGAATATCGCTTACCAGGAGTGAAAACCGTTACTTTTCTTCGTAATACTTCCACGTCATTCACCCTTTATACTCTTTAATGACTTTATTGTGTAATTGAAACTCCGTTCAATTTTTTTGTAGTGAATAATTCTGTAACACAAAATTTTATATGCTACAATAGGTACATATACCTACGATAATATATTAACGGTGGAATTATCAAAGTGAAAAAGAAAACCCCCTGAAGACAAAGAGTCTCACAGGGGGTTAAATACTGGCGGAGAAGGAGGGATTCGAACCCTCGGTGGAGTCTAACCCCCACATTCGCTTAGCAGGCGAACACCATCGGCCTCTCGGTCACCTCTCCAAATCTGGCGGAGGAAGTAGGATTCGAACCCACGGTACTTTCGTACAACGGTTTTCAAGACCGCCGCCTTAAACCACTCGGCCATTCCTCCAGATGAAGTTCTTTTACCATTTGAATAACAAAGTGTCAATATCTTGGACGTCAATGAAAAATACTGATTTATTTAAGAGATAAAGGCGGTTTAATTTACATATTCTGTGACATAAATGTAAAAAATGATTACTGATGGTTAAATTAAAAATGAATTAAGCAATAGTATGGAACAAAGCAAATAAGAAATGCCTAAAAATAATGATATAACGTGTCAACTGGAAGATCTGAGTTGCCTGTACGAAATAACAAAAGCATTGGCGTCATCCACAGATCTCAAGGAATGCCTTGGCAAAACGATGGATATGATCGATTCCATGAAAGAGATGGAGAACGGTACGGTAACGATCATAAATCCCACGACAGGTAAACTCGAAATTGAGGTCGCCCACGGGATTAATGCAGAGGGAAGAAAACGCGGAAAATATAAGATAGGCGAAGGGATAACTGGAAAAGTAGTGGCATCAGGGCAACCAATCATTGTACCCCATATTGCAGATGAACCTATGTTTCTCAATAAAACACAGGCAAGAGGCAACCTCACCAATCAGACGAGGTCATTTATATGTGTACCCGTTCATGATGGTAAGCGGATTATAGGAGCTCTATCCATTGATAGAATATACTGCAAAGGAATAACTGAAGAAGCTGCAGAAGATTTACGCTTTTTAACTATTCTAAGCTCTCTTATTGCCCAAACTGCAAATAGAATCCAGACTGTAAATCTGGACCAGGAAGAATTAATAGTTGAAAACCTCAAACTGAAGAGAGAGCTGTCAAAGAAAAATAGAATCTACGATATCCAGGGAAATTCCAGCCGCATGCAGGAAGTGTATGACATGATAAACAGGGTGGTGAATTCAAATGCCACCGTTCTTTTACGAGGAGAATCAGGAACGGGAAAAACTCTAGTTGCGAAAGCACTTCATTATAGTTCAAAAAGAAATGATAAACCGTTTGTTGTAGTTAACTGTTCCGCTCTGCCGGAAACATTACTGGAAAGCGAACTTTTTGGACATGAGAAGGGAGCGTTTACCGGTGCTACAGAGAGAAAAATCGGGAGATTTGAGCAGGCTGAGGGTGGAACTCTTTTTTTAGACGAAATAGGGGAAATCAGTCAGACAGTGCAGGTAAAACTTTTAAATGTTGTACAGGAAAGGACATTCCAGCGTCTTGGCTCGGGAAAATCAATTACCTGTGATGTACGACTCGTTGCAGCAACTAATCGCGATCTTGAAACAGCTGTAAAAGAAAATACGTTCAGGGAAGATCTTTATTATCGCTTAAATGTATTTCCTGTTTATATGCCGCCACTTCGGGAACGTCGCACGGATATACTTCTTCTTGCTGAGTTCTTTCTTGAAAAATATTCTGAAGAAAATAAAATGCCAATCAAACGAATTTCAACACCTGCAATCGACATGTTAATCCAGTACCACTGGCCAGGAAACGTTAGGGAGCTTCAGAATTGCATGGAAAGATCCGTGCTTATCTGTGATGGTGATACCATTAAAGGAATTCATCTTCCTCCAACATTACAGACATCTGATTCAGTGGATTCTGGAAAAAACCCATTATCCCTCTCAGTCTCGGTGGAAAATTTTGAAAAAGACATTATCATTGAAGGGTTAAAAAAGAATCGAGGCAACCAGACAAAAACGGCTCTCTACCTCGATACCAGCCTTAGAATAATTAATTACAAAATCCATCAGTATAACATCGACCCAAAGAAATTTAAGGTATTACGTAAATGAAACTTCTTCTTCATGTATGCTGTGCTCCATGTTCCACATATACCTTAGGGCATCTCCGTGAAAAGGATATCGATGTTTCCGGTTATTTTTATAATCCAAATATTCACCCCTTCCGGGAATTTCGTAAACGACTGGCGAGTCTCAGGGACTTTGCCAAACTTGAAAATTTCGCCATTGAACTCGATACAGAATATGGTTTAACTGAATATCTTCAAAAAGTCGTATTTCACGAAAAAGAACGCTGCTTGATTTGTTACAGCATGCGGCTTGAGAAAACAGCCCAACAAGCCGTCAAATCGAACGCTGATGCATTTACTTCCACTCTCCTGTACTCTCGTTACCAAAACCATAAAGCCATCATTAGAATTGGAAATACAATGGCTGATAAGTATGGAGTTAAATTCTACTATGATGACTTCCGTGTAGGGTGGCAGGATGGAATAGATAAAGCTATTGCGATGGACCTCTACAGACAACCCTACTGCGGATGTATCTATAGTGAGCAGGAACGGTATGATAAAAAATTGCAAAAAAAATTAAGAAGTGAACGGAAACTTGAAAAAGCGGCATCCGATACAATTGATACACTAAGTCCAAATTAAATTACGGAATGTAATTGCTCTGAAAACCCAGGTTTACTCTGTGATGAGATAGGCAGAGTGAATGAAAACAGGCCAATGTCAGACAGTTATATTTTATTGTTTCACTACTACGAGGTAGCTCAATGGTTCATATTATAGTGTTGGCAACAACCAACAAAAACAAGGTTAAGGAATTTCAAGAGATGGTAAAAGATCTTCCCGTTGAAATTAAATCAATTGCGGATTTTGGAACTATTCCAGAATGTATTGAAGACGGTGAAACCTTCGACGACAATGCCTATAAAAAAGCATTGCATACAGCTAAGATACTAGGTTTACCGGCAATTGCTGATGATTCCGGATTAGTGGTCGATGCATTAAACGGAGCCCCTGGTGTTTATTCTGCACGATATGCAGGAGAAAATGCAACAGACGAAGAAAACTGCCAGAAACTGCTGAAAGAAATGGAAGGTCAGGAAAACCGCAAAGCCGCCTTTCATTGTGTACTTTCAGTTGCTGTACCATCCGGCCCTGCTCTCACCTATGAAGCAACCTGTGAGGGAACTATCCTCACCGAAAAACAGGGTGAGTCGGGATTTGGCTACGATCCACTCTTTTATTTTGAACCCCTTGGAAAAAGTTTTGCCGAGTGTGGTATGGAGGAGAAAAACAAGGTGAGTCACAGAGGAAAAGCACTGGCTGAGTTAAAAGGTGAATTTGATAAAGTTATGATATGGTTGAATCAACGACTTGCTGAAGAAAAACCACCTAAACCCGACCATGAGGAATTTGAAGAGGACGACTGGTCCTCTAAATAGCCGTTCTAGTAAAGCCCTGTACATTGATTGTATAGGGCTCTTTTTTGTTTCGCTAAAGTATTTCTATGAAACAATCACGGAGCATCACCACTCTTTGAAATCACCAGCAAATTATCTCCTTCAGAAACAGAATACTCAACATCCGGATTTGAGATAAACTCACCGGTATCATTCTTTTGAACACCTAAAACTGTGGTATTTGATACTGTTTTCATCGCTACAAAGATATCAAGAAATTTTAAACCAACCATCTCTTCCGGAACTACCATTGAGTAAAATTCATTTCCATATCGACTGCTGAGAAGTTCAGAAACCACCTTACTGATACCGTGATTACTGGCTGCACTTGCAATCAAATTACTACTCAGTTCACTGCTGACAATAATTTCATCGGCATTGGCACGTACGCAATGTTGCTCATTGGCCTTATCCACAAGTTCAACAACACTATACACATCAGGGTTCATGCTTTCTATGGTAAGCGTGGTGAGCACAACCTTGGCGTCCCGAGCCGTTGTTTCCACAGAGTCGTCACCAAGAACGATTATGGTACGAGCCTTTGATAAATTAGCCTTTTCAAGTGTATCTTCAGTAACCATGCCTCTCACAAAAAACAGGCTGGCATCGTCAATGGGTTTTTCTTCTATATCGGCAATGAGAACCAGAGGGATATTTTGTGTCTGAATATCAGCTCGAAGTTCTTTGATAATGGCTCGACTTCGATGATTCCACTCACAGATAATAATATGATTGTCGACCGTTGATGCGCACATCCCCTTGTCCTCCTTCATTTGTTTACGTATTAATAGAGTAGCAAGACTTGCGCTAAGCATACCGAGCAGGCCGATACCAAAAAACATGATAATTACAGCCAGGATTCTTCCCCCGGCTGTACTTGGTGAAATATCGCCGTATCCCACTGTAGTCAGGGTAACAATGCTCCACCAGATTCCGCTTACAAAGGAAAGCTCCGGTTCAAAAAGTGAAATCAGTGCGCCACTGCCCAAAACGATGACCAGAATAACAGCCAAGAGGTTTATCACGTTTTCCCTTCGCATAAAGAGAAGTAATGATTGCAGAGATTTATTCATGTTTCCAGTTTTCTGTGGATGGTTTTACGGTTGATACCAAGAAGGGTCGCGGCTTTTTGCTTATTCCCCTTACATTTATCCAGAACATATTTTATATATTTGAGTTCCACCTCAGCAAGAGGTTTTAGCTGATCAAAGGAGAAGAGCTCCTGCTCTTGAGAGACGACATGCATCTCCTTTGGTAAATCATTAAGGAAAATTTCCCCAGCTTCTGCAAGAAAAACACAGCGCTCAATCACATTTTCCAGTTCACGGATATTTCCAGGCCATGGATAATCTAAAAAGAAGCGCATTACCTCTCTTGAAACCTCAGTCTTTACGCCATTTTGTTCATGTCTGTTCAGAAATTCCTGTACCAGTAAAGGTATATCTTCACGCCGTTCCCGTAAAGGAGGAACTTCAATTTTAAAAATATTCAGTCTGTAATAAAGGTCTTCTCGAAAGCGCCCGGCGGTCACTTCTTCCTTTAGATTCTTATTTGTTGCCGCGATAATCCGTGCATCAAAAGTGACTGATTTATTT
>DAOWDZ010000014.1 GCA_030638765.1 Desulfocapsa sp. | reverse complement strand
TGATATGGAAGCAGGAGTTGAACATCTTGGACGTGGCACCATTGCAGGCATTGATCATCTTCTGGTTGTTGTCATTCCATCAAAATCATCCATCCGAACAGCACTTAAGGTAAAGAAACTGGCGGAAGATGTGAAAATTCCGAAAATCAGTTTTGTTGGTAATCTGGTGAGCGATGAAGAAGATAAACAATTTTTAGAGGAAGGACTGGGAATAGAACCAATAGCGTTCTTTCCCAATTCACAGGCCATCAGAAAAGCTGAGCGTCAGGAAATTCCGCTTAATAAGCTTGATGAGGCTGCAGGAACAGCACCTCAGGAGTTACTAAAAGCGGTCATACATTAAAACAGATTATTAAACTGCGCCCCTGCCGTCAAAAACACGTTTAACAGTTTTAAAGATAATCTTAATATCTGTCCACAGGGAATAGTTTAAGATATACCAGTCATCCATTCCAACTCGTTCGTCATAACTGCTGCTGTCAGAACGCCGTTCAACCTGCCATGGTCCGGTGATTCCGGGTTTCATTGAGCAATAACGCCCCGCACTCTCTTTATAAAAAGAGAGTTCCTGATCAACGATGGGACGGGCACCAACGACACTCATTTCGCCTTTTAAGACGTTAAAGAACTGTGGTAGTTCATCGAGGCTTGTTTTACGCAGGAATTTTCCGAGTTTTGTTACCCGCGGATCATTTCTTAATTTAAAAGTAGTATCCCATTCTTCACGGAGTTTCGGATCCTCGGCAAGGATCTGTGCCAGCTTGGCATCTGCGTTTTCAACCATTGAACGAAATTTAAGACAGTCAAATTGTTTACCAGCTGCTGTAACCCGCCGATGCTTATAAAAAACAGGCCCGCCATCCTGGAACTTTACAAACCAGGCTATAACAAACAAAAGGGGTAAAAGGCAGACGAGAACTATACTTGAGAAAATAACATCAAAACTTCGTTTCCACTCTGTGTTCGGATTAAAATTCAGGATAAGAAGACTTCCGAGCGACTGTATCTCAGCGTGATGCAATCCATACACATAGAGATCAGGAATAAGGTAGATTCGAGCGCCAAGTGAACGGCATTCACGAAGAATCTTAAAGATCTTCTTTTCAGCTCTCATGGGAAGAGCAATATAAACATAATCAATATCGTTACTTTCCAGATATTCGGGAAGTGTATCGATATCACCTATAATTGTCTTTCCCATTTCTTTGAGTTTTTCACTTTCTTCAACCTTATCATCGAAGAAACCTATGACCTCAATACCTGCCCACGGAATTGTCTGAAGCTCTTTAGCTAGTGAAACTCCAAGATCTCCAGCACCTGCGACGACGGCGTGCCGAACATTCTTTCCTTGTGACCTGAAATAATGCAACAATTTTCGAGCCGCCACATGAAGTATAAAAAGAAGAAAAGGCGTAGACAGTGACCAGATCAGGAAAACGACCCGTGAATAGGCGTGCGATATCTTAAAAACAAAGAAATAAAAGAGAAGAACTCCGACTACAGTTCCCCAAGCCCTCACAATAACAAGAAATTCCTGGAAAAATTTCCAGCCACGCCAGGAACGGTACATCTGAAAAGATTGAAAGGAAATAAAACACAACACGGTTGTTATGACTGCAAACCTCGTGTAATACGGAGTCCATGGAACCCGGTACCAGAGCAGTAGTAACCATATGTAGCCAATGACAACTATGCAGTCGACGACATGCAGCAGCCTGGCCATTATGGAACTTTGTTCCTTGAGATTTGTTGAGAGCATGTTCATAATTTCTAATGCAGCCTTACATAACCAGAGATATTATAGCACTGTGTTTTTTCGCCACCAGTTTTTGTTCATACTAAGATATGGTACCAGTGATTGAGGCAGAATAGCATACTTGTTCCCTAATTTATAGCCAATGAATTTCATTATATTCCGACAAAAAAACAATGGCAGCAGATGAATTTGTTTCTGAGACAGAATCATGCCAAGCTCAAATTTTATATATTTAAGTCCCTCACCTTCTGCAAAGCCAAAGGTTTCTGGCAACCAACGCTCAATTTTATGAAGGACACCTATATCAAAGGATCTGCGAAAATCCTCGACAAGAGAATAATTATGTGAATGTAAAACTTCGGCCTCTGCTACATAGGCAATTTTATAACCTTTGAGTAATAATCTTCCTGCGGTGCAGGTATCTTCACCAAAAATCAACCTCTCAGGGAAACACCCAACTTGCTCAAAACTTGTTTTTCGATAGGCGGCACAAGAATTTGAAACAAAAGCTGTTTTCAATCCTAATGTTTCTTTATCAGCAAACTTCCGAGTGTTAGACGTGGCTGGATAGTTAAAAGACCTGAGTGCAGTAGCAGATAGAGTCGCATCACCATTGGGCATTTGTCTTCCATAGCTAATGGCAATTGATTCATCCTTGGCAAAAGGCAGGATGAGATTTCGTATAAGATCCTGGTTTACCGGTATTGCATCCTGGGTAAAAAAAAGGAGTATCTCCCCGCTTGTTTGTAAAGAGGCCATTGTCCGTGTCGCCCCATGATCAAATTCACTCCTCGATATGCTGATTACTTTTGCTCCAAATTCTTCAGCGATGATTTGTGTATTATCATTTGAACTGGAATCAACAACCAAAATTTCTTCAGGAGTTATGTCCTGAGTTGATATTTTCTCAAGTAACTCACGAAAAAGATCGCCTCCGTTTAAAGTGGGAATAATAACAGATATGCTGGGTAAACTCTGCGCCATGAAGTATAGCCCTTTAAAAGCGGAAAACTTTTACCAGAAGATATTTAAACATCGCCCACACCATATAGGGTGAAGGGTGCTTTTTATACAATAAGAGTTCACTTTTTGCCGCAATCTCACGTAATTCATGGGACATTTCCGAGCGATCATTCTGCCATCCACGACAATGATATGCTATTATCGCGGGATGATATAATAATTTCCAATCTTCTTTACGCATCCGTAAACTCAATTCGATATCTTCCTTGTATAAGAAGAAATCAGAATCAAATACCGTATCACCGACAGATTGTAAGGCTTTTTTTCTACAAAACAACAGTGCACCACAAAGAGCAGGCATTAATTGAGGAATTTCATACTGTTTACAATCGGGCTCTCCTTGTCCTCTATCATACCAACGACCGTACCATTTCCTCATGATACCAGTGGAATCAAGCCTGCCACTTGGTTTATCTGTCTCCAAATCATACCCAAGTAACTTACCTGAGAGTATACCAATTGAGGCATCTTCACATATTTTCACAGCCTCTCCAACAAAGCTCTCAGGTAAAAAAAGGTCAGGATTTACAAAAAGTACAAAATCGATATCTGATTGAATCTTTTCATAGCCAAGATTATTAGCCATGGAAAAGCCAATGTTTCCAGACAATACCGTTTCGATGGGATAGATATCTCGAAGAGATGAAATAAACGTCTGATCGGATGAGCCACTATCAACGAGTACTATAGAATCCAGTGGGTAATCCTGTGTTGCAAGATTGTCGAGACAACGTTCAATGGTGGCTTCAGAATTATGAGAAACAACAATGGCGGCCACTCTAGGTGACATACGGTCTCTGTTCACGAAAGAAAGATTCGTTTGTAAAAAGAAAAAAGCTGATTGCTCTGCCCTTTTGCTTCACGTCTTCTCATAATTGATTGGATAACTTCCTCTTCGGCACGGTTCATGATAGTTGCCAACTCCTTTTTATTAACACTTTGTAAACGTAGATTTTCTTGACGTTTACCAAGCATCATGGGGAGTATTTCAAAGAATTTTATAAGCCCTTTTACATAGGCAACAAATTGCCACTTTTTAATTACAAAACAGAGCCAGAAAAACTGATACACACAGATAGCTGGAGTAAACCGAAAAAGCAGAGAAAACGGATAATTTTTAACAAGTACACACAGGTTGTTTCGAGTGGAAAGGCTCACGGTAAATGGGTTGATCTTTGAACCTGTTGTGGCACTGCCGATGTGATACACTCTGGCATCCGGTACATACCAGCATTTTTTGCCACGGCTATTTGCACGGAGGTTGAGATCAACATCTTCAAGATAGGCAAAAAAGTCTTCATCAAAGAGGCCTAACTCATCAAAAAATCCTCTTCGATACAGGGCTGCGCCGGCGCATGCCCCGAATACTTGTCTGGCATTGCTATAATACTCGGCATCCTCTTCCATGGTACCGATTCTATACCCCACTCCACCTCTTAAAAAGGCGTCTCCTGCGCCATCAAGAACTGTTCGATCCTGATAGTTCAGCATCTTGGTGGCAAAGAAATCGTACTCTTTCTTTTGTTTTGCTGCAGATACCAGCCTTTCAAGGCATGATTCATCAAGCTCTGTGTCGTTATTCAATAAAAAGACTAAGGGTGCAGAACCAGCCTTTATGCCACCATTAACCGCGGCACTAAAGCCAGTGTTTTCATCCCAGGCAAGAACTTCCACTTCAGGATAATTCTGGTGTAAAAACTCAACAGATCCGTCACTTGAACCATTATCAACAACAATAACATGAAAATCGGAATAGCTCTGCCTTTGCAACGAATCAAGACAGGCAGGAAGAAAAACCTTTCCATTAAAATTTGGAATTATGATATCTATCTGCATGGCTCTCGACAGTTATCTACTTACTTTCCTCGGAAGTACCGCCAATTAAACGACGTACATAATAAATCGGTTTTTTCTGAGACTCATGATAGGTTCGCACCACAAGCTCTGCCAGCAAGCCCATGGTTATAAATTGAACTCCCATGAATATCAACAATACAGCGAGTAATAATAGTGGTCTATCGGCAAGCCCTGTACCTGTAAAAAAGCGCTGAAAAGTCATAACAAGAGCAATCAAGAAACCGACACCTGACGATAGAACGCCAACGGTACCAAAGACATGAAGTGGTCTTGTCGCGTAACTCAACAAAAACTTTACCGTCAAAAGATCTAGAACCACACGAATGGTACGGGATATCCCATATTTGGATGTCCCAAAACGACGAGCCCGATGATTCACCTTCACTTCAGTAAATGAAATCCCCATTCCACTGGCGATGGCCGGAATAAAACGATGCATCTCCCCGTACAAACGTATATTATCCGTAACTTCATGACGAAAGGCTTTAAGAGTACAACCGTAATCATGAAGCCCTACGCCTGTAATCCAGGAAATCAGTTTATTGGCCATCATGGACGGTAACTTGCGTGATATAAAGGGATCTTTTCGATCATGGCGCCAACCAGTAACCACGTCATACCCCTCATTAATTTTTTCGACCATACTGGGGATATCATGAGGGTCATTCTGCAAATCGCCATCCATTGAGACAATTATTTCACCGCTTGCATGGTCAAATCCAGCGGACATGGCTGCCGTCTGACCAAAGTTACGTCGCAGGGCTACAACCAGAACTTTTTCATCATCATTACTTAAATTTTCAAGAACCTTAACAGAAGTATCGCTGGAACCATCATCAACAAAAATCATTTCATACTGATATTCTGTTTGATCAAGCACTTCTTTAATTTCTGCATAGAGTAGAGGAATGTTCTCTTCTTCGTTATATATTGGAATTACCAATGAAATATCCAACTTCATTCTCCTTGTTCGTTCTTATAAAATTCTCACAACATGTGATTTCAAACCACAATTAATTTTCAAAAACACTATATACCTAATCCTGGAAAAACTAAAGGGTACCTTAAACTATTATGCGCTCTCCGGGCATTGTCAGATCCTGTTTTTCTGCTTTAACTAGAGAGTAAATACTAACATCAATCACCTGAGATCTGTTTTTTGAGGATTTGCATCAGACCCTGTAGCTGCTTTCGTTGAAAGCAGAGGATATAGAAGCCCACCAAGTCCTGCGTCAAAAAATATTTTAATCCGAATCAATAGGGCAGTGGATAATGCCAATGCGCTCCCATACCCTGCAATTTCAAAGATAAAGACAAAAGCAAATTCCATGAGTCCTATTCCACCAATGGAGATAGGCAGATTCATGATAAACATGATAAGTGGAACTGCTATAAGAATTTCAAGGAACTGAACGTCTGAACTAAAGGCAAGGGCTGTCACATACACATTAACAACAGCAAGAAAATAAAATAAAAAAGTATTCAGTAGTGCAACAAACAAGGCGGAGCGATCGTCACGGTACTCAACAACTGCACCATGAAGTTTATCGCGTTTTGCAAGTATATTATCCAGCATTGCTGCAAGCCCGGTGAGTATGTTAGTCAGCAACTTATAGGGTCTCTCGTCCACGATAATCCAAATAAGTCCAACACTGGCAGTCACAGCAACCAGGAGACTGACCGTCATCCAAGCAACCGACAAAAGTTGACGCTGCATAAACAGAGCAACAATTGTGAGTAGAAAAAGAATCACCAT
>DAOWDZ010000241.1 GCA_030638765.1 Desulfocapsa sp. | reverse complement strand
CCAGGAACTTCCTGCATTTTTTCCCAGGTCCAATGAGTTGTTGCCATAACTTCTTTTGCGGCATCCTCATGGCATTCAAGACACATCTCTGTTACTTCCATGGGGGTTTCAAATGGGCCTTCCATCTCGGCATGGTCATTTGCAAACCCTTGTGTGCTTCCAATAAGTGCTCCCAGAGCAGCTATTGAAATGATCGATACTTTTTTCATTTTTCCTCCTTCCTTAAAAAATAATAAAATAAACTGCAGAATGGTTCTATTTATTACTGTCTTTTATCCTAACATATTTGTCAGCAAAGTAGTGCAATAAAACTTGACCACCAGCTTGTCTGCAAAAATTTTTCATATAGAAGCAAAATATGTGCCGATAGCTAAGGGCGTGTTTGTCTGGTGAAATAGGATTGAGTGTTAAGGTGGTGCTTGTTAACGTTAGCGTTTACATGTTAACAAGTGTTAAGTGGGAAGGGTTGCCTGGCAACAAGGTAGAATGAAATATGATGGGTTCGTAAAAATCCAAATTATCAGATGGACTCGTAAAAAACTTCATATGCGAGGCGCATAATGTTTCTATCATTTCGGCGTACTAGGGTACGTCGTAATGATAGAAAAATTACAGCAACGAAGCAGATGGAGAGTTTTTGCGAGTCCATCAAATATGGAAATGTGTCGAGCAAGAGAGGCGCCACTTGACAGAAATGGAACTCGGGGCTTGTATGTAAAGATGAGATCTGAAAAAGAAAATATTCATAACGTGGAACTTCTGGCACCGGCAGGATCTGTGCAGGCTTTTTTTGCTGCAATTGAAAGTGGAGCAGATGCTGTTTTTTGTGGGCTGAAGGTTTTTTCTGCTAGAGCAAAAGCTAAAAACTTTACATTAGCTGAGCTCAGCCAAATTGTCGGATACGCGCACCGACTGGACAAGAAAATTTACGTGGTATTAAATACTCTGGCGAAAGAAAATGAGTTGTCAGAGCTAATAACGGTACTTCAGGAGATTGAATATCTCTCAGTGGATGGAGTGATTATTCAGGATCTTGGATTGTATCATTTGCTCCATACACATTTTCCTGAAATTCCTATTCATGCCTCAACCCAGATGGTTATTCATAATCTTGCAGGAGTTCTGTTTCTTGAAAAGATGGGATTTGAAAGGGTGGTTCTTGCCAGAGAGTTAAGTCTTGATGAAATTTCTTATATATCTAAAAACAGTTCCATTGAAATTGAACACTTTATTCATGGAGCACTTTGTTACTCAATGTCCGGGCACTGTCTTTTTTCGTCATACATCGATGGCAGGAGTGGAAATAGAGGCAGATGTATCCAGCCGTGCAGGAGGCGCTATCATCACGAAAATGAGTCAGGGTTCTATTTTTCCACAAGTGATTTTTCGGCAATTGAACTTATTCCAAAACTCATAAATGCTGGTGTGGTGAGTCTTAAGATTGAAGGACGCATGAAGAGTCCCGAATATGTTGCTGCCGTTGTTTCAGCCTACAGAACTGTACTGGATGCTCCAAAAGGGGAAGAACGCAATGCCATTAAACGGGCCAAAGGACAGCTGGAGACGGCCATGGGTCGTAAAAGCAGCCCCGGATTTTTGCCGGGAAAAGGTAGCGCTGATATAGTTTTGTCCAATCGCAAGGGCGGAGTTGGCAAGATTATAGGGAAAGTGGAAAGACTTCAGGGTAACAGTGTATCTTTTAAAACCACTAATCGTATACATATTGGTGATAGACTTCGCATACAGCCAGGTAATGACAGGGCTGGACAGGGTTTTACTGTGAGGAATCTGGTACTTGATAAAAAAAATTGTAAGGTTGCAGGCAGGGGAAGTTTTGTTTCCATTCCACTGCCTCCCAAAATGAATAAAGGGAAAGTTCGAGTGGCTGATCTTGTTTTTATGCTTGTCAGTGGTCGGTCATTTAGCATGAGCGAGGAAGCGTGCAGAAGGAAGTTGAAAACAGCACCACCACCAGCGCAGCATGTTCAATTATCAATTGAATGTAACGAGATAGATTCACGTTTTACTGTTGAGGCAGAGATTGACGGCGAAGCTGTTTCCTGTGAGTATCCTGTTGAAATGATACTCGCCAAAAAGTCACCTTTGAGCAGGGAGATGCTCTTTAAAATTTTTTCACATACTGGGTATTCAGAGTTGATATTAGATGGATTCATAACTAATAAATTGCCCCCAGTTGTTATAAAACCCAGTCGTTTAAAGGAAATACGACGTGATTTTTACGGGAATATTCAAGAAAAGAACAGTCTTTCTCGGCTTGAAAAAGCATCTCGCAGGTTTGGTATAATAAAAGATATTGTCTTGTGCAATTCTGAGATTTGCAAACCGGTAAAACGCAGTCAATTGTATATTGTGACAGATCAGCAAGACGATTTGTCGGATTTAGACAAGTATCAAGATCTGATATTTATTTATCCTTTAACTCGTGAACTTCTTGAAAAGGCTATTGCATTACAGTTTTCCTCTGAAATCATGAAGGAGCAGGTGATTTGGGATTTACCTTCTCTGATGTTCGACGCTGATATATCAGAAATTAAAGAGTTACTTGAGGAGGCTCTTAATACGGGATTTTCAGTTTTTCGATTGAATAATCCTGCGCATTTTGAATTGTTGCGTTCTGTTGAGGGAGTCTCATTAATTTCAGGTCCCTGGCTTTATGGTTTAAATAGTCAAACTCTGGAAATGTTGGATGGAATGGGAGTCAGCCTGATGTCTTTATCAATTGAAGATGATAAGCAAAACGTCAGTATGCTGCTGAAAGGAAGTCATCGTGACAATTTGCTGATAACTGTATATAGCCCGGTGGATCTCTTTACTTCACGTATTGTTCCTACTATTCCCCAAAATGATTTTGTTTTGGAAAATGACCAGGGAGATCAGTTTGATGTGAAGCATTCTCGAGGGGTAACTATCACTCGGGCAGGTAAACATTTTTCGTTAATTGGAAAGGTAACTGAACTTAAGAAGATGGGCTGTGGAAATTTTGTTGTGGATCTGCGAGGGATAGGCTTTTCTTCAGATCCAGGGCAATTGGTTGTGGAGAGTTTTTATGAAGATCGACGGATCAAAGAGACAATATCCTTAAATTATGAGACAGGTCTGAACTAGCAGTTACCACCAGAATTGAGGATATTTTCTGCCTTTTGGTATGTTATTGATAACAAGAGCTACGATAAGTAGAATGAAAGCACCACGTCCCACGGGGACCAGGGCGTACCAGTAGCCGATTTCATGGAGTTGCGGGCTGCCGATTACTGCGATAAGTGCGGTGGCTCCCCCAGGTGGATGCAGGGTTTTAGTCAGTTGCATGACGGCTATAGATATGGCCACTGCTAATGAGGCAGCAAGCCAGAGCTGAGAAGGGAACAACTGGTAACAGTATACGCCGATAAATGCAGAAATAAGGTGGCCACCAATGAGATTTCTTGGTTGCGCAAGCGGGCTTTCAATGGCCCCGTAGACGAGTACCGCCGATGCTCCAAAACTCCCTATGATCATGTTTATATCTGCAGATGTTAACAGGTTGTCAAATGAACTGAAATGCAGTGCTGCAATCCCAGCGAAAGCTCCAATAAAGGACCAGAATATATTTGAGAAAGAGGTGAGTCGCGGTGATTTACCACCACCTGTCATTTTGCGGAAATAGGAGTTCATTATAAGGAAAATCCTTTTGATTATCAGGGTTTTGTGAGAAATTTAGAGAGATATACTAATGCTTCCTCCAATGTGTCATAGGTGATTATCTGAAAATAGGAGTTTCCCTGAATCATGGCAGAAAGTGTTTTGTTGTTAGATTTTCGAAAAAGGCAGAGGCAGGGAATGTTTAACTCTTTTGCAGCGGCTAGTTCATAGCCGACTCCAAGAGATGGCGTGCTAACTTCTGCAATAAGAATATCAGCGGTGTCTAGCCATGCCATGTCACGTTTGTAGATTTCTTCTTCTGAGAGAAATTGTTCCTGAGTCAGAAGTTTCTTGTTGCCCACATGTTCAGTGAGAACAATTCCATAGGATTGAAGAAATTTTATGATACTCGAATAGGTCGCAGCATCATCACGGCCTCCCCGGATAGCTCCGGCAAAGTAGATATTCATCAGGGTAGTAACTTACTCGGGTTTCATTTCAGCAAGAAACTCTTTTCTCCAGCCGCTTTTTTGTCTTGATGTGGACAATGAGGTGTGTCTGATGCATTTCGTTAACTCATTCTTGTTACCAATAAGTGCTGGATCTATACCACTGACATCACTTTTCAGGGTGATGTAATCTTGAAGTCCTGTGAGGGCAGTTTTTTCATTTTTATTGAGTTTTGGGTTACGTAAAAGAGGAGGACATTCATCTACTGGTCGTTTAAGCCCCTTGGCAACAAGTTGTATAAGTATATCGCCATATGTCTTTACGCTTTTAGCAGATATTTCACCACATTTTTCTATGGACGCGTGGTCCTGTAGAGAGTCGATTGCAATCGACAGAAGAACAGTATCTTTCACGATATGGCCCCGCGGACGATTTTTCTTTCTTGCTTCTTCTTCACGCCAGGTGGCAAGTTCCTGCAATACGGCAAGGCTGTTATCGGCAAGGTTTCCGACACCTTTGATTTTGCTGTAGCGTTCTTCTGCAGAAATTCCGAGATAGCTTTCTGGGGTGTCAAGTCGCTGCATTTCTTCTTCCATCCAAGAGAGACTTTCCGGGAGAATTCGAGCCAGTAATAGCACACGAACAGCACGTAGGTATCGAACGTCATCCTTGGCATATTTGGTCTGTTTTGGATCCAGCGGTCTTTTGAGCCAGTTGGTACGAGTTTCAGTTTTTTCAAGCTTGATGTCAAGCAGGAATTCAATGAGTGCTGCAAGGGAGAGTGTTGAGGCGAGTCCACTGAATCCGGCTGCAAGTCTGGTATCGAATATGTTTTTGGGATCATATCCAGTTGCTGCACGCAGAATTGAAAGATCCTG
>DAOWDZ010000078.1 GCA_030638765.1 Desulfocapsa sp. | reverse complement strand
TTATCCGTTGCATTTTTAGTGGAGGTGAACACAGTTGTCACCTGATAATCGGGGATATACTCAGAAACTTTCCCTATCATTTCAACTGCCGGTCCCTTGGCCAGTCCCTTAGCGATATGAGGTACTATGGACCACGAGTCGATCTGGCCAGATTTCATGGCGCCAATAATGACTCCTACTTTTTGTAATGGTTTCACCTTGACTTCGCTTCGTGCGAAACCTTCTTTATCTGCAATTTTATGAGCCACATAGTGAAAAGATGAACCCGCCTGAGTAATTCCAAAGCTTCTCCCCTTAAGAGCCGCAGGTGATGTTAACCCGGAATCATAAGCCTTCTTGGAGGCTAGAATCATCTGGCCATCAATACCCGGTTCCTCGTGCAATACACCACCAATAACTTTAATGGCTCCTTTATCAGCAAGATTAATCAACCCGCCGGATACGGGGGCTACACCAAAATCGACATCACCTGAGGCAATGGCCACCGCAATCGGCTGCGCTGCCTGAAAAAATTTAATCTCAACATCCAGCCCTGCATCCTTGAAATAGCCACGCTCATAAGCGACAAAGGTTGCCGCATGAGAGGTGAAACGCAACGCCCCCACGGCTATCTTATCCATGGCTGAGGCTGTGGAAAGACATCCTGCCCAGAAGCTTGCAGTTATCATGCTCACAAGCACTATTTTATTCATTTTTCGTCTGTTGATTCTAATCATTTTTTTCCTCAAAAAGGGGTAAATAAGTCAATAAAGATACCTTAAAAGAGAGCGTCAGGTTTTATAGTTTATCAATAATTGAGTTGAAAGTTGCACTTGGTCGCATTGCCGCAGAAACCTTGGCAAACTCTGGCATAAAGTAGCCGCCGATATCAACGGCCTGCCCCTGACAATCAGTCATCTCTTTGACAATTTGTGCCTCATTATCACCCAGTGTCTGAGCCACTTCTGCGAATTTTTTCTGCAATTCAGCGTCTTTTGACTGTCCGGCAAGTGCCCTTGCCCAGCTCAGTGCCAGATAAAAATGACTACCGCGGGTATCGAGTTCACCAACTTTTCGTGATGGCGACTTTTCATTTTCAAGAAAATCACCAATGGCCTGATCAAGAGTTTCAGCAAAGATTGCCGCCTTCTCATTTTTATATGTTGCATGCAGATGTTCAAAGGATGGCACCATGGCACAAAATTCACCCAAAGAATCCCAGCGCAGATGTCCTTCTGTTACAAACTGCTGAACATGCTTTGGCGCTGACCCTCCAGCACCTGTTTCAAACAGCCCACCACCGTTCATAAGAGGAACAATGGATAACATTTTAGCGCTCGTCCCAAGTTCTAAAATAGGGAAAAGATCCGTTAAATAATCCCGTAAAACATTTCCTGTTACAGAGATTGTATCATCACCTTTTCTGATTCGTTTGATGGATTCCTGCATTGCTGCAACCGGAGTCATTATTCGAATATCAAGACCATCCGTGTCATGCTCTGGAAGATAGGTGTTCACCTTAGTGATAATTTCAGCATCATGGCCGCGTTTTGGATCAAGCCAGAACAGTGCCGGTGTCCCGGCGGCCCGAGCACGTGTTACAGCAAGTTTAACCCAGTCCTGAATAGGTGCATCCTTTGTCTGACACATACGGAAAATATCGCCCTTCTCAACGGACTGCCTGAGCAATGTAGTGCCGCAACTGTCAACCACATGAATGGAACCATCCGCTGGAGCCTCGAAGGTTTTATCATGGGAGCCATACTCTTCAGCCTTCTGAGCCATGAGCCCTACATTGGAAACACTGCCCATGGTTGCCGGGTCAAAGGCACCATTTTTTTGACAATCAAGTATCACTTCCTGATAGATGGTTGCATAACAGCGATCCGGGATCATGGCATTGGTATCATGAAGTTTGTCATCCGGTCCCCACATTTTACCACCATCACGAACGATAACGGGAACAGATGCGTCCACAATAATATTATTGGGTACATGAAGATTTGTAATACCCTTACTCGAATCCACCATGGCGAGCTCACAACCCGTTTCGTACACAGCCATAATGTCAGCCTTAATCTCTTTCTTTTGGGCATCGGACAGGGACTCTATACGATCATACACATCGGCCAGTCCATTGTTGACATTCACACCAAGAGAGGCAAAAAGCTCATCATGTTTATCAAAAACATCTTTATAAAATACTGAGACACAGTGTCCAAACATAATCGGATCAGAGACCTTCATCATGGTGGCCTTCAGATGAAGCGACAGAAGGACGCCATCCTTTTTAGCCTCTGCAATTTGTGCTTTAAAAAACTCACGCAGACTACGCACATTCATAACAGAACTATCAATGACCTCACCTTCAAGTAGTGAGATTTTTGGATTTAAGACTGTGACCGTACCATCCCCTGCCACACACTCAATCCGTACATCCCCTGCTTCTTCAACGGTGACGGATTTTTCAGTACCATAAAAATCACCGCCATTCATATGACTCACCCGGCATTTTGATACTTCCGGCCATGGCTTCATCATACGGTGAGGATTTTTCTGCCCAAATCGTTTCACAGAGGCCGCAGCCCTACGATCGGAATTCCCTTCACGAAGCACAGGGTTCACAGCACTGCCAAGTACTTTTGAATATCTGGCATTTACCTCTTTTTCTTCATCACTTTCCGGTTCTGCTGGATAACCAGGAATATTGTACCCTTTCTGCTGCAGCTCTTTAATGGCATCCATAAGCTGTGGAATAGAAGCACTGATATTGGGCAGTTTAACGATATTGGTTGAGGGTTCTTTAGCAAGCCGCCCAAGTTCACTCAAATCATCTGCAATCTTTTGTTCAGAGGTAAGATTTTCAGGAAAACCTGCAATAATACGACCGGCAAGAGATATATCTTTTTCAACCATTGAAAATCCGCAGCCTTTGGTAAACGCCTGCAAAACTGGCAATAATGAATATGAAGCAAGAGATGGCGCCTCATCAATTTTAGTATAAATAATCTCTTGAATTGTCATAGGAGTTCCTCAAAGTTCATCTGGGTGGGTAAAAGTGATGTAACTACAGAAATTGCAGTACCATATACGATTTGTCAATCTAAAGCCATATTGAAACGTTACAGCCCGACAACAAATGGATGAGTAGAAAAGAGGAGTATTGATGAAAAGAGGGGAGAGAAGAAAATCTGCAGGCTACAAATCAGCCATTTTTCTATCAAGAATTTCAACCTGACGCTGCACCGAGGTATCACGACGACAAAGCTCAGAGACAACCTTTACAGAATGAAGGACTGTAGCATGATTACGGTTAAAAACCTTGCCGATATCGCCCAATGACTCTTCGGTATGCTTACGACCGAGATACATGGCAACCTGACGTGGAAAAGCTATTATTCTCTTTCGTGAACGTGACTGAAGATCTCTGTAACTTACACCAAACTCGCGGCTGATAAGTTCCCCGATAAGAGCTGTGGTTATATTTGCGGGAAGACCAACAGTTTCAGTCACCACATCACGCACCATACCCATATCCACAACCCCGCCGACAAGAGACGCTTTAGCATTAAGAGAAAGAAGGGCTGACTCAATACGTCGTACATCTCCCTGGATATGCTGGCTGATATAGGTAATCGCCTCCTCTGAAAGAGTAAGACCACCTTGAATTGCCTTATTTTCAACAATACGATAGCGGGTGGCGATATCAGGAGCCTGAATGGTTGTAACAAGGCCAGCCCCCATGCGGGAGCGGAACTCATTATCAATCCCCTTAAGATCCCGTGGAGCGTTGTTTGCAGTGAGAATCACTCGTTTTCCGCTCTTAATAAGTGCGTCGAGCAACTCATTCAACTCTTCCTGAGTTTTCTTTTTACCAGTGAGGGAATGAACATCTTCAACGAGGAGAAAGTCACAGTTATCATGGTAACTTGATTTAAAACTATCCATACTCCTGCTCTGGATACTGCGGACCATTTCAGAGGAAAACTGTTGGGCAGTCACATAACGAAGTCTGGTCTGTGGCGAATCTGCCAGAAGTGTATGAGCAACTGCATGAGTCAGATGACTTTTTCCAAGCCCGGTCGAACTGTTAATATACAGACAAGAACCAACAGTATCTTCGCCGTTTATCAGTGATTTACAAGCAGATTGCGCCAGAATATTTGATTCACCAAGCATAAAAGCATCAAAGGTATACCGTGGATGAAGTGATCGTACAACGGATCTTCGTTCAGGGATACTGGGCAATCGAAGCTGCCCCTTTGGCTGAGCTGCAGGTAAAATCTCCTGTTCCTTATCACAAAGGACAACCTTACAATCAGGTCCTGAAATATTAGTAACAATCTGCTGAATTGTTGCGTAATGATTACGACTAAGATGGGCACGATAAAAACGATCGGGACAGGCAAGTTGTATCTGACTGACATCAGATGAAACGCATTCAAGGGGTTCAATCCAGAGACCGTATATTGCGGCACCAAGATTATCCTTCAATGCTTCTTTCACCTGTTTCCACACCATATTTTCTCCTGAACGCATTACGTTTAGCAACGAAATCACGTCAAATCCAACAATTATTCAGTTTTATAAGCTTAAAATTATTTTTTATAATTTGCTAAGGTCAATCCATCTGGAAGAGTAGAATCAATGAATTCTTTCTCTTTTTAGATGAGCAATCGAGTGAGACATACCACCCTAACTCATGCAGCGGAATAAACTCCATTCCCCCTAATGGGTCAAAGTCGATTCTGCCAAATTTTCCTATCAGTACCACATATTATAGCTCAAGCCCTGAACGGCCCGGCAGGGACGGAATCACAAAATCAACTTCCTCCAAACCCTTTATTTACGGGCAAGACGGGGGACCCCATTCAATCTGTTGTCATTTTCATACCTTAGTGTATTTAAAAGTGACTTATTAACAAATTTCAACTTTCCTTTAACTCAATTTTACTCAACATTATTGAAATAATCGACAATAACCTTAATAAAACGAAGCCAATCAGCTAAAGACAACACCATATCAAGGAGTACGCCGTATTTCACCGGAAATGATTTTTTTTAAGTTTTTCTTAGAATATTTCTGTTCAATTTCACGAGCAAATCTCTAATAGCAAAGCCCTGTCTGCATCACACCAACAACACCTCAAATCCAAACAAATATTCCTTGTAAATGCCCTTCTCTCTCTTCTCTCTTAAAAAGAGCTGCGGCAGATATTTAAAAATATTGTCTCTAGACTTGCCTCTTACCATCAACTGCTTACTTTTTTGATACCTCTATAAAAAAACACCCATCAATGCTTGCAATGTTGGACAGTTCTGTATAAAAAAAATATTAATCTTCAGAGGAGATGACCTTGTCATGTCAATAGAAAGTGCACTTTCATTTTTAGTC
>DAOWDZ010000206.1 GCA_030638765.1 Desulfocapsa sp. | reverse complement strand
ATGCAGCTTGGTTCTGGGTCATGGAATCCCATACTTGAACTTGGAATGCATAAAATTATTCGTCAGCATTGGGTATCTGCGTACTTCTCAGCAATGTTTGCAATTGAAGGAGAGCTTGGGCCACATGATTTCACACGATCAAATGCGTATAAATATACACTTGCCTATAACTACGCTGTTTCTACTATGTGGGATGTTGGTGTTGAGCTGAATGGTGAAATAAAAAATGAGGCAGAGTTGAATGACAGTGAGGTCATTAATACCGGCGGACATACTGTCTTCCTGTCGCCTCAGGTTCATTTTAAATTTGCAAAGAACATGCACCTTGGCCTGTGTGCACCAATCGCTGTTTATCATGACTTGAATGGGCCACAACTTGGCTATGAGAGTTCAGTTATTGCTAAGCTTTCAATGAGGTTCTAAAAAATAGATATCAGGACACTACTTCATGGACAGCCATAATTGTGTTGTCCATGAAGAGTTTGCTTTATCAGTAAATGTGCTTGATTTAAGACAGGAAAATACAAAAATGAAAAAACGAAGTATGCAGTTTGTTATTATGGCATGGTTACTGGCCTTGCCCGTCCTTGTTTTACCGGGAAACTCTTCAGCTGGAGATCTCTCTTTTCTTTCTTTTGAAAATGAAGAGATGATCTCCTTTGATCTTTCTTTGAAACAATATATGGCATCTTTTAAAGGGATGTACATGGAAAAAGAAAAAGGACTTGAGTCAATTGGCGCGGCTATCAATAAATTGGATGCAATGGTGGTAAATGCCGAAAACCAAAGTGCAGGACCTGGAGTTGTGGGCAGACTCGGTGCCATAAAAGGTATGTTGATTCAGGCACAGGGGCTTGCTGTTCAGGATAGATTCGATGAGGCCAATGAATGTGCAGTCCCAATTCGTACAGAGCTTTATGAGCTGCACAGAGCACTTGATATGTTGACCTCTGAAGATCATATGATTTTCTTCCATAATGGCGTTATACATCGCACTGACCCGCTTATTGCAGAGGGTCGTTATCTTGAACTTGAAATGATGATTCCTTTTATTGAAGGAGCATTGGCAAAATTCAAAGATGCACCTAAAGGGGTTACTAACGTTAAGCAATATAATAAAAGATATGGAATGCTGGCTAAGCAGATCAAATCATATACTGCCACTATAAGGGAATTGAATGATTATGTTGATCCTGAATATGGCGGTTTTCTTCTTGAAAGTATGATTGATGACGCTCAGGGTATTATGAATAAAAAATATGGTGCTTTGTATCTTAGTTTTCCAGATGGTATGGTTTGGCCAAAGGGAGCCGCACCCAAAGTAAAAAAATAAGTAGTTACAGAAAATGTTTCATTGTTTCTATTTTTGTTGTGAATTTCTTCATTTATGACAGTTGTTTGTCATGAGTGAAGAAATTACTTCTTTTGTGTCAATCTGTATGTAAAATATCTTTTTAATATTTTCCTTCCTGTAGTGTGCCTTGCTTAACGTGTCAAAAATATTCGTAATCACTGCTTAATATTTCTATCCTGTGTGTTAAAGGAAAAAAGATTGGTGAAAAAAGAATTCTTGAATTACACTGGATGTACAGTTTCCAAGTATGAAGACTGATAAATTATTTGATAGTCTGGTTTGTAAAGGGTAAGACGTTTTGAAAGCAGATACGTTCAATTAAAACAGAGGTGGTGTGCTAATGGGAGATTTTTTTGCAAAAATTCTATCCTGGATTGAATCGACTCATGTTACGGAGCAGGTGGCTGATGTTGATGTTGTAGGTCTCTTTACTAATCCGTGGTTTATAGTTCCTTTTGCTGCAATGATGATTTATTTGCTGTACAAACAGTCGTTTGTAGATATCATCGTCGTGTCCGCTTTTGTTGCTGTCTGGTGGGTAAGTGGAACTGACTATATGTCTACTCTTGTTGTAGGAGACGAATTACAGATCGGTAAAATCCTACCGATTCTCTTTGGCGGAGGGGCTCTGCTCGGTTTTCTTATCTACATGATTTTTGGACGTTCAGATTAATCCAATGAGTGGTGGTTTTCCCTAAAGTGTCAGGTGTTTGAGATAGAACTACGGTTTTAGGATTGTAGTTTTGTCGTCACTGAAGTAAGGCGTAGTGCGCTCTATGATGTTGATGGAAAAATATAAGTAAAAAGTGATGTGAGAATATTTCCTGCGGCCAAGCCTACCTGTTTTGCCTAACCAGAAATTCCCTTGAGATTACTTAGTAAAAAATTCAGGAGTACGAAAAATGAAAAAGAAGATGGAAAAAGCTTTAAATAAACAGGTTAATGCGGAGATGTATTCCAGTTATTTGTACCTGGCAATGGAATCTTATTTTCAGTCAGTGAGTCTCACCGGATTTGCCAAATGGATGCGCGGTCAGGTTCAGGAAGAGATGTTTCATGGTATGAAAATCTATGATTATGTACATGAGCGTGGTGGTAGAGCACAGTTTGAAGCCATTGATAAACCTGAGACTGAATGGGCGTCTCCTCTTGCTGCCTTTGAACATATCCTTGCCCACGAGCAGGGTGTAACCGCAATGATTAACAATCTAATCGATGTCGCCCTTGATGTCCGTGATCACGCTGCAAAGGCTTTCTTAGACTGGTTTATCATAGAACAGGTTGAAGAAGAAGCGACGGTGGGTGAAGTTGTTGACAGACTTCGTTTGATTGGTGATGACTCCAGTGGTTTGTTTATGCTTGATTCAGAACTCTCTAAGCGAGTCTTTAGTCTGCCAACGAAATAGTCGGCTGCTTTCCTTGTTTTCTCCTACTGAATGTTTACTTTCTTACTTGAGAGTAATTCCTGGTAAAGAGGACTTGTGAATGAACAGAAAGATTAAAAAAAAGGTACTTACACTTTTAGCTGGAAATGATTTGTCCCATGCTCGTCAAGAGCTGGCGCAATACGATGAGCATGGCCTGGTTAACCCACTTTTCTCGGCACTGTATCGCCCTGAAGAGATGCTGCGATGGCATACGGTGACCATCTTCGGTGAGGTTGTAAGCCGACTTGCTGATACAGAAATGGAAGCAGCTCGAATAGTGATGCGTCGCTATCTCTGGAGCCTCAATGATGAATCCGGTGGTATTGGCTGGGGTGCACCTGAGGCAATGGCCGAGGCCATGTATCATCATGACGGGTTGTGTGACGAGTATTTGCATATGCTGATTTCTTATATGAGGCTCGATGGCCCTCTTGAGCATCAGGATGGAAATTATCTTGAACTTCCAGAGTTACAACGTGGTGTACTCTGGGGGATCGGTCGTTTAGCTCAAAAACGTTCAGATCTTCTTGTTAAAAAAGGTGTTGTGGCAGACGTTCTTGCCTATCTTGTATCTCAAGATCCTACCATATTGGGGTTTACTGCAAAGGCATTAGGTTTGCTGGGAACCAATGGGGCGGTCATCAAGGCATTGGAGCGATTGCTTGATGATAAACGGTCGTTTCGTGTCTACCATGACGGTGAAATTACAGCTGAGACAGTGTCAGGTGTTGCTGCCAACGCTTTGGAGCAATGTGGTGCATTGCAGGCCGCATGATCATCATTTCTTTTGTATAGAGTGTGTCTGTGTTTAATAAATCCATTTCTCACCTCGGTTTTCTTCAATTTGAAATAGTTGCCGGTGATATTCAAAAGAATTTTGAACAGGTCAAGAGTGGCCTGAAATCTTTGAAGCCAGTTCCCGGAAGTTTGATTGTTCTTCCTGAGATGTGGGCAACTGGTTTTATCTATGAAGAGCTGGACTCGCTCAGTGATTTAATCCCAAATCTTCTTTTAGAGCTCGATGCTCTTGCTGTTTCATATGAAATAATTCTTGCGGGTTCACTTCCTTATAAACAGGAGGCTGGAAGTAAGAAACCATTGCTCCAAAACACCCTTTTCTTCTCAGGAATTGAGTCGGTAGAAGAAAATGGTATCGCTAAACAGCATCTGTTTTCTCTTTGGAAAGAAGATCTCTGGTTTAAGGCTGGTGGCGCTCCAGCCCCCATTTCTCTTCCAAGTGGTGACCAGGTGGGTGGACTTGTCTGCTACGATCTTCGCTTTCCAGAAGCAGCGCGCCTTCAATGTCGGCAGGGTGCAGAAATACTGGTACTGTCGGCTGAGTGGCCTTCAGCTCGAATAGGGCAATGGAAGATTTTGATTCAGGCTCGAGCAATTGAGAATCAAGCCTTTGTGGTGGCGGCCAACTGTTGTGGTAACTGGGACGGTATGCGTATGGGCGGGCATTCTATGGTCGTAGCACCCGATGGTGAGATTCTTGCTGAGGCTGGAAAATCTGAGTCTACCTGTGCAGTTTCATTTAATCGTGAGGTACAGAAGGAACTCAGGGAGCGTTTTAACAGTGTAGCTCCTTCACCCTGGCCCTTTGAAGATAGCGAAAAGGTGCTCTCTCTTGCAGACCTAACTGAAATTGTGAACAGGCGCAGAAATGCAGGGCAAAAAATTGTATTTACCAATGGGTGTTTTGATATCATTCATGCGGGGCATGTCGATTACCTGCAAAAGGCAAGACGGCAAGGGGATTTCTTGATTTTAGGCTTAAATGATGATCGTTCCATTCGAGCCATTAAAGGGCCTGAACGTCCAATTAATAAAGAAGAAGACAGGGCAAGAGTTCTTGCGGCACTAGGTTGTGTGGATGCAGTGGTTCGTTTCGGAGAAGATACTCCGCTTGATCTAATCACCACTCTCTGTCCCGATGTTCTGGTAAAAGGAGCTGACTGGTGTGAAGATGAAATTGTGGGAGCCACTGAAGTGAAGGCCGCAGGTGGTCGTGTGGAACGAATAAAATTTTCAAGCCAGACTTCAACAACCTCTGTAATTGATAGAATTAGATCATCGTAGAGTAGTTAGGCATAAAGTGTCGAAAGTATAAGAGGTATGTGGTCATTATACTTTCGACAGTTTCGTTTTGATTCTGATTGTTTAAAAAGTGCTATTCACTCTTTTCCATTTCTTCTTTGGCGCTCTCTGGAAGATCAACCAGTCCAAATCCCATCCTGACCTTTTGATCAATGTCAGTGAACATTTCAGGATGATCCTGAAGGAATCGCTTGGCATTTTCCCGTCCTTGGCCAATTCGTTCATCCTGATAGGAATACCAGGAACCGCTTTTGTCCACAATTTCCTGATCAACAGCAAGGTCAAGCAGGTCACCTTCCTTGGAAATGCCTTCGCCGTAAACAATATCAAATTCCGCAATTTGAAAAGGTGGAGCAACTTTGTTTTTAACAACTTTTACTTTAGTCCGGTTTCCAACAATTTCCTGACCGTCTTTTAATGCTCCAATTCTACGGATATCAAGACGTAGAGAAGAATAAAATTTGAGGGCATTTCCACCTGTGGTGGTTTCCGGATTTCCAAACATCACACCGATTTTCATTCTGATCTGGTTGATGAATATCAAAACAGTGTTACTTCTGCTTAAAACACCAGTGAATTTTCGCATGGCCTGTGACATGAGCCGAGCCTGTAAACCCATATGGGAGTCACCAACATTTCCATCTATTTCCGCCTTTGGTACGAGTGCAGCCACGGAATCTATAACGATAATATCAACCCCACCTGATCGGATCAAAATTTCTGCGATTTCAAGAGCCTGCTCACCAAAATCCGGTTGTGAAACGAGAAGATTGTCCACGTCCACACCAAGACGTTGAGCATATGCGGTATCAAGTGCATG
This sequence comes from Desulfocapsa sp., assembly GCA_030638765.1. The sequence goes on along the minus strand of DAOWDZ010000206.1, from coordinate 8,267 downwards.
CTCAGCATCGATAAATGCTGCTGTACCGCCCAGTTTCTGTGCTTCCGCTACAACATGGAGTGCAAGAGTTGTTTTACCTGATGATTCAGGTCCATATATTTCAGCAACTCTACCCTTTGGGAATCCGCCGACTCCAAGAGCGATGTCAAGGCTCAGGGAACCTGTGGAGATTACAGGGATCTTTTCAATGGTAGCACCTCCAAGGCGCATGATGGAACCCTTGCCAAACTGGCGTTGAATCTGGCTGATTGCGTTGTCTACGCTGCCTTCTTTGTCTTTTGCTGCTGCCATATTGTATCCTCTTTGTAGATTGTCTGTTTGATGATCAGTGATTGCTCGATTTTAACAGAGAGCGCCTCACAATATCAAGTGCTGTCTGTGCTGTTATTTGTTGTATCTCGTATCTGTTTCCTGAAAAGAGAAAACGGAAAACCTGCGTATTTGTTTTATCTGCCATGCCTATGAAAACAGTTCCCACCGGTTTCTCTTCATTTCCACCACCAGGTCCTGCAATTCCGGTGACAGAGATGGCGATATCCGCATGACTTTTTTTGCGCATACCCATTGCCATCGCAATTGCAACTTCTTCACTCACAGCTCCCCATGTATTAATAATGTCTTCTTCAACATCAAGAAAAATGGCTTTCATGGAGTTTGCGTAGGACGTTACTCCGCCAAGATAATAGGATGAGCTTCCGGGAACTGATGTCATACGATGACTTATGAGCCCGCCTGTACATGATTCAGCAACCGCAAGTTTTTTGTTACCGTTGTTCAACAGTTCGCCGACAACCGATTCAAGAGTATCCTGTTCTCTTCCGTAAATTGCAGTTCCAAAGGTTTTTTGAATGAGGTGTGATGCCTCCTGTGCAAGTTTTTCTGTATTGTTTTTGTTGTCGCCACGAATGGTCATGCTCAGATGGACCTCAGGGAATACCGGGTAGTAACCGATTTCTACATCCTGATGTAACTTGAGTCTTTCCACTGCTTCATTGATTTCACTTTCTGGTTTCCCAAAAATCTTGAAAACCCGCTGTACGCTGTTTAATTGGCGCCCTTTGTACCATGTGGCGAGTCTTGGCAATACTTGTTCAACCAAGAGAGTACGCATTTGATGGGGGATACCTGGAAGGAAAAAAATAGGTTTGCCATGGTGAATCAGTTGAAATCCAGCCATTTTTGCCTTTGCGTTTAACGTCTCAGCCCCTTCAGGTAGCCAGGCCAGCTTTTCAAGAGAGCTGACTGGTTGTGAGCTGTTGTCATCCATATGTTGTCGTATTAGAGAAAGGATTTCAAGATTTGGCATTGTGGGACGATTAAGGGCTTCAGAGACGGCAACTGTGGTGAGATCATCGTCTGTGGCACCGAGTCCACCGGTCACGAGCACAAAATCAACACGGCCCAGCGCTCGTACTAATGCTTCACCTATGAGTTTCGGAGTGTCGCCAATGGTATGCATTGCGTAAATGTCAAAGCCTGCCTCAAAGAGATGGTGGGCTGCGAAGCCGCTGGTGGTATTCGGGATTCTTCCTGAGGTGAGCTCGTTTCCTATGGCGATGATTTCTCCAAGCATTGTTAGTCTTCCACCCTTGTTCCAATAACGCCAATGTCGCTGGTTTTTTGAAGAAGTACAGGGACAATGGATCCCATGAGAGTGTCGTCACCTGGGAAAATAACAGGGATGTAATTGTCCGTAAACCCGCTGAGCAGGTTGTTTTTTGTTCGTTTATGCTCAACCAGAACAGGGCGTTTTGTCCCGAGGAATCGCGTATAAAATGCTTCTTTTTTTGTGTCGGCAAGATTGCGCAACTCTGCAACTCTTTGCTGGCTTACAGCCTTTGGAACCTGATTTTTATAATCTGCTGCAGGGGTTCCAGGTCGTTTAGAATAGGGGAAAACGTGGAAATAGGTGGCGTGCAGCTCTTTCAGGAGGGCCTTGCTGTTATTAAATTCTTCTTCACCTTCACCGGGGAAGCCAGCCAGGATATCAATACCGATGGCAGCATCAGGAAATGCTTCGATGCATTTTTGTATTACTTCACGGAATGTTTTTCGGTCATAGCCACGATGCATGCGTTTGAGGATGTTATCATCACCACTCTGTAGCGGAATATGAAAATGAGGCATAAAGTTGTCGCAGGATCGCATGGCATCAAGCAGGGTTTCAGTAATTTCCTGTGGCTCAATTGAGCTGAGTCTGAAACGAATATTTGGATGAGCTTTACAAATGGCAAGCATCAGGTCAGTAATATCATATTTCTCCTTGAGATCCCTCCCGTACATACCCACATGGATTCCGGTAACTACAATTTCTCTGTGGCCGGCCTCTTCAAAACGGGCAGTCTGCTCTAAAACTTCAGCAAGAGGTACGCTACGACTAGGTCCTCTGGTGTAGGGAACAATGCAGTAAGTACAAAAATTTTGGCAACCGTCTTGAACACGAATATAGGCACGGGTACGGTCACCGAATCGTTTCATGGGGAGGTCACAGATCGCATTTTGAGTAATGATTTTCCCCATGAGCATGGTGAGGTCGCATGGTGTCTCTTTCAATGCAGCCTCTACGAGAAGATGCTTATTGCCGTTGCCAATGATACAGACGGGAGCATCCACCATCTCAGCCAGCTCATTGGCTGCCATTTGTGCATAGCATCCGGTGATAACGACTTTGGCGCCGGGATGCCGACGCATAAGTCTGCGTATGGTCTGGCGGGATTGGGCGCCGGCCTTTGCGGTGACTGCACAGGTGTTAATTACTATGATGTCAGCATTTTCACCATTAGTGGCGGTCTCACAACCTGACTCCTCAAAGGCGCAGAGGAAGGATGCGGACTCAAACTGATTGACCTTGCAGCCCAGTGTGTTGATGATGATTTTTTTCTTCACTGGATTTCACCACTTCCAATAACACGGGAATTGTCATAAATTACTGCAAACTGACCTGGGGTGACCGCGCGTTGTTTCTCTTTGAAGGAAAGGCGGTAATGGTCATCTGCAATCTGTTTGATGTCAGCTTGTTGTCCTCTGTGGCCATAACGGATACGAATCTGATAGTTGTGATTGAGTCGGGGGGATTGATCGCAGCTCCATAGCACATTCTTGATGTCAATTTCTGTTTGCAAGAGACTTTCACTTTCGCCAACAATGATACGATTGGAAGAGGCGTCGATTCGGATGACATATAGAGGGGCAGGCGCTGCAATACCTAAGCCACGACGCTGTCCGATGGTGTAGTTGCTAATACCGTTGTGTCGACCAAGAATTTGGCCATTTATATGTATAATATCTCCGGCAATTGCAGAATTGGGGTTCCTTGTTTTGAGGAAGTTGCCAACGGATTCGTCTTTCAAAAAACAGACATCCTGACTCTCTTGCCCCTTAAAGTCAGTGAATCCGTGTTCTTCAACAAAATTATAGACTTCAGATTTTGTCATTGCTCCCAATGGGAAAATTATCTGTGAAAGGTGTTTCTGCGTTAATCTGGCAAGAAAATAGGATTGGTCTTTGATTGTATCTTTTCCCTGTTGCAGAAAAAGACAGCTGTTTTCTTCCACAATATTCGCATAATGGCCGGTGGCAATTCGTTCCATACCCTGTTTTAAAATGGCATCCATAAACAATCCGAATTTGATTTCCGGGTTGCAGATCATACAGGGGTTTGGAGTGCGCCCTTCAAGATAGGTATCTTCAAAATAGTTGAGGACTTTTTCTTCAAACTGTGTCCGTAGATCGATAACAGTAAGAGGAATATTACAGCGCTCTGCCGTAGTCGTAACACGTTTGAGTTGGTGTTCGAGATCCGGTTGTGCAAGTTGCATGAAAAAACCGTGAACGTCATATTCTTTTTGCAAAAGTAATGCACATGCTGTGGAGTCAACGCCTCCACTCATGGCTATACCAACTTGTGTTTTTCTCACTTGATCTCTTGATTTAGCTTGCAGTTCGCGGTATGGAACGTCTGTTAAGAACATGAAATTATAACTTTTGACAATAGCGTACAATGGATAAAAAAGAAAGTAACAAAGCTGACGTTCCGCCCATCCCTGAGCTCCTTGCTCCGGCCGGTAATTTTGAAAAGATGGTGACTGCAATTCATTACGGAGCAGATGCTGTGTATATGGGAGGAAAGCAGTTTAGCCTGCGGGCAAAGGCCGGAAATTTTAGTGATGAAAAGATGGAAGAGGCTGTTTTGTATGCCCATGCACATGGGGTGAAGGTCTATGTAACCATTAATATTCTGGCTCATAATCGTGATTTTGAAGGGCTTGATACGTACCTGTTACAGCTTGGAAAAGCGGGTGTTGATGGCTTAATTATTGCCGATCCCGGTATATTGAGACGAGCTCGAATCTGTGTTCCTGAAATCCCCATACATCTTTCCACCCAGGCAAATGTGACCAATGCACAGTCTGCTCAGTTCTGGTTTGAGCAAGGAGCCAGCAGGCTTAATCTTGCAAGGGAATTATCTCTAGAAGAGATTCAGGAAGTACGTAGACAGACGCAGGGGGAGCTTGAAATATTTGTTCACGGAGCTATCTGTATCTCCTATTCCGGCCGTTGCATGCTTTCCAATTATATGACTGGCCGAGATGCGAATAAGGGAGCCTGTGCTCACCCCTGTCGTTACAGTTATAAGCTTGTTGAAGAAAAACGACCGGGGGAATATTTCCCGGTTGAGGAGGATGACCGGGGGACATATATATTTAATTCAAAGGATCTTTGTCTTCTCGAAGGTTTGCCGGAATTGGTTGCAAGTGGAGCCAATTCACTTAAAATTGAAGGACGGATGAAATCCATTTTTTACGTTGGTGGTGTGACCCGCATCTATCGGTCAGCCCTTGATTATTTACGAGAACTGCCAGCTGAAGCCTGGAATAATCCAGAAGATATTGTACTGCCTGCAATCTTCTCCAGAGAAATTACAAAGACAGGAACCCGGGGAACCACTGAGAATTTTTTCAGACAGGCTCCCAAAAGCTCAGAAATGCTCTATAACAGCCCTCGGGTCCAGATGGCTGTTGAGCCGGTGGCAGTTATTAGGAAAGAAGGTGATGCTCCATTTGTTGAGGCTAGAAATGTTCTCGAAACAGGTAACAGGGTGGAATATATGCTGCCGGGTATTGACTGTATTTCTCTAACCGTTGTACGAATGGAGACTGAAAAAGGGGAGACAATAACTCGTGCCAATCCTGGCAATAAGTTTTTTCTCCATACAAAACCCACGTTATCTCAGGGCAAGGTGAATGGTATTTTACGGCGTGTTAAAAGTGAATAGCCCGGTTTTGAAATACAGTTAATCCTAAACAGCTTTGTACAACTGTAAAAAACTGTTTAGGGTCAAACGTACGCCTTTTTACTAGATAGTAAATGGGCTTAAGAGGTCGGATCTTTAAACCGTGTTACAACATATAGGCAATACCAAGCTTGACTGCAATATTGTCAAGCGGGAAGATGCCATCTCTTGAATAAGAAAGATCTACTCCCCACTCAGTTGGCTGGTAGTTAACATCAGCCTCAACTTTAACGTATTGAACAGATGCGTCAAGGTAACAGTTATAGGGAAGGGCATATCTGGTACCAAGTGTAACCAGGAAGGCAAATGAGTTCTCAACGCTCATTGATTTCGTTCTACCTTCGTAGGGAAGACCAGTGGAACCTTCTCGAATATAATGTTCTTCACTGTAATAGCCCAAACCCCAGTGGGCTGTTTCTTCAAAATCACCTCTGTAATATCCAATTCCTATTCCACCATATGGGGTGAATTTTGTCTGGTTGGGATATCTGCCCAGAAGGCTAATGGTGAATCCTGATAAAGAAACATTACCATCACTTTTGGTTCCTGTTTGTGGCTCCTGAATGGAAGTGGCAAGGGTTTCACCTTCAATGTAGTCATAGGCTAGCTCAATACTCCAGCGCTCATTGACGGAATAGTCAACAAAAATGTGGGGCATATAATTTTGTACTTCATCAATGGCCCAGATTGTTCCAAGGTATGTTCCACTGCCCCTTAGCCCGCCTTCGTGACCCGAGTCTGAGTCAGTAAGGGTTCTGTGCGTAATTCGTGCTCCAATACTGACTTTGTCTTCCAGGTAGGTACTGATGAATGTATTGACATCATCAGAAAAGTTGGATTGCGGGTCTTGTTCAGCTCCAGTTGAGTTGGTGGCGCTGAGTAAAATCAGACTTAGTGCAACAAAAATAAATTTTTTCATGATTGTTCTCAAAAGTTTTTTTAAATCTGCTTAGATTGTGAGTGGAAATCGTAGGTTACTATTAGTAATGGACTGTTATTTCTACAAAGTTATTCAATATATGTCAAATTAAAGAAAAAAATCATCTATTTATTACGGAGTATTTCGATGGTTTCACGCTCAAATTTTGCAATAAGAGGATTGTATTGGGTGAGATGATCAAGTGTTTCATGGAAGGTATTGCCAAGAAATCCGTCTCGTCCTGATACTAAAAAGCCATTTTCAGCATGATTGATTGATGTTATTGCTGTACTTACGGCAACATTACCTCGCATTGAACAGCTTCCTTTGGCACCGTCACAGAAGCCACCACCAATGGCAGAAATAAAGTTGTTATAGGCTCCATCGAAGAGTTCTAACGTATCTTTTAAGTACAGGAGCCCGCCTATAACACCTGCGCCTGCTGCATACTGAGCTCCGCAAACCGAAGAAACTTCACCAAAACGTGAGGTGATCAGACTGGTGAGAAGGACCGCCACAAGGACACCTTTGATTTCCAGTTCTTCGCCAAGACCCAGATCCCGGCAATAGGTAATTACAGGGATCATACAGGTTAGTCCCTTGTTGCCGGATCCTGCACAACTCATTATGGGGATAGGGTCGCCGTTCATTCTGGCATAAATAGCTCCCATTACGAGAGAATCTGCTCCATTACCGCTTTTGACATATTTTTGACCATGTAGGGCTGCTGCCATATTATAGGCAATTCCCTGGCGAACGGTGGTTTGTAGAGTTTGATCAGCGTAACATTCCTCAATGAATAGGGGCCAGTTTCGGGATTCATACGTCTCGTCACCAAATGGCTTGGATTCTGATATCGATTGGGGAGGTTTTTCCCCGGCAATATCAATTTCCTTGTCGTTCAGTGTGACACTGGTCACCTTGGTGTGACCATCTTCAATACGTGCTTCTGCCTGGTTGACTGCTCCTTTCACTGAAACAACTATCAGCAGAGAGTTTGTTTCAACCAGTTCCACCTTCATGATATTCAGATTGTGGATGGTTTGAGCCTTGGCAATGGCTTCTTTTTCCAGTCCTGAAAAAATTGAGAGGCGTTTTTCCGGGCAGGCCATAACAAAGCCAAAGAGTAACGCCCATTCACTGCCACGTAATTCACCGGCTCGTGGGATTCCTGCACCGAAGGCATTTTTATAGGTACGCTGGTCAATTTGCAGGACTATTTCCTGAGGAGTGTCGTTAAGGTGCTTTCCTACGAAACTTGCACAAAAGGCGATGGCTGCGGGTTCAGTGCATCCCGAGGTGATCTCAAGGGCATTGTTAAGTTTACTGGCAAGTGTTGTCATGGTATTTGTGTGTAAAATGTGTTTGGTTGCTGTTATTTGTTTTTTCGATAGTCCCGAATTTTCTGACTCCAGAGAGCAGGACCTGTTTTGTGGACTGATTCGCCACGGCTGTCAACGGCCACTGTAACCGGCATGTCTTCAACCTCAAATTCATAGATCGCTTCCATGCCGAGATCCTCGAAAGCCACAACTTTTGCTTTTTTAATGGCCTTTGAGACAAGATAGGCGGCACCTCCAACGGCCATGAGGTAGACGGCACCATGTTCACGGATTAAATCGATGGTGGCATCACCTCTTTCTGATTTTCCGATCATGCCGATGATGCCTGTTTCGTTCAGCATCATTTCGGTGTATTTGTCCATCCGGGTGGAGGTTGTGGGGCCTGCTGGGCCAACGGCTTCATCACCAACGGGATCCACGGGGCCCACGTAATAGATAAACTTTCCATTGAAATCAACCCCATCAGGAAAGGGCTTTTCTTCCTTTAAATAAGCCTGAATTCTGCGGTGAGCCGCATCACGGCCCGTGAGGATGGTCCCGTTTAAAAGAATCGTTTCTCCAGTTTTCCAGGTCGCTATTTCTTCAGGAGTTATTCCGTCAAGCTGTACCCGCTTTATGCTCTCTCCCATTTCCCATTCAATTTGAGGCCAGTCTTCAATGCGTGGTGGCGCAAAATGAGCAGGCCCGCTGCCATCTAAAGTGAAATGAATAT
>DAOWDZ010000100.1 GCA_030638765.1 Desulfocapsa sp. | reverse complement strand
CATTCTCTTTTTTAATAAATGTACGTTGTTTATCGAGAGCATCAGCCATATGAATAAGAACATTATTTTTTGATTTAGTTGAAAGTGTAACGAGAGTTCGTGCGGCTTTCCTGGCACTTTTTGCAATATCAGAAATTTTATTTTCAAGGGTCGTCATGAGGTTTCCTCAATGTTTAAAGGAGCACAAGATTGTCCCGATGAATTACTTCATCGTAATCTTTCATTCCAAGTAACTTCACTATTTCATCTGAATGATGCTGTTTTATTTTTTGGACATCATCGGAACAATAGTTAATAAGTCCTGCAGCTATAACTTTACCTTCTGTATCAAGACAGTGAACAGCGTCCCCAACACCAAAATGTCCTCGCACATCAAGAATACCGGTGGGGAGAAGGCTACAGCCACGATCGGCGACCGCTCGACTGGCACCAGAATCTAAGACAAGAAATCCTTTCGGATGCAACACATGAGCAATCCATTGTTTTCTAGGCTTGATTTTATCTTGAGCAGGAAGAAAAAAAGTGCCTACCATTTCGCCGCTGAATAATTGCTGCAAAATTGTAGCCTCACGCCCAGGCCCTATAAAAGAAGAACCTCCACCGGTTGAAACCATCTTTGCAGCACGTATTTTAGACTGCATTCCTCCAGTTCCAAGTTTACTTTGGATATTCCCAGCCATGGCTTCAATATCCTCAGTAACGGCGGAAACCGTATAGACGGGTCTTGCGTCTGGATCAGTTTGAGGATTACCTGTGTATAATCCGACAACATCTGTGAGGCAGATAAACATATCAGCTTCAATGAGATTGGCAATCAAAGCGGCAAGGGTGTCATTATCCCCAAAACGAAGTTCATCTACAGCAACGGTATCATTCTCATTAAGAACAGGTATTGCATTAAAACGAAATAGAGCAAGTATTGTATTTCTAACGCGTAGATAACGCTTTCTGTCTGCAAGATCAGAATGGGTGAGTAGTATTTGAGCTATGGTTTGCTCATGATGTTCAAAAGCAGTTTCATAGGATTGCATGAGTTCTGGTTGTCCTATGGCAGCCAGTGCCTGTTTTTCATCAAGACTTATTTCAACATCATCAGGGATGATGATTTTTCGTTTCCCAGCAGCGACAGCACCAGAACTGACAAGTATGACCTCACGTCCACTTTTTTTTAGAAATGTTAATTCACGTGCAATGTTCTGGATGACTTTTTGATCAATACCTTGCTCATTGGTAAGGACAGCAGAGCCAACCTTAACAACAATACGTTTTGCCTTATTAAAATAGCTTTGACGAAGATACAATCCATCTTCAAGGCTTATATCAGAAGTTTGTGCAGTCATTATAACTTACTATTAATCATATTGTTCTAGTGTGAGCGTGAATCCTCAGCAGAATTGTCAACAATTGGATTATTCAGTTCATCCAGAATATCAGCGATCAGTTCCTTTAATTCTTCAATTCCCTGCCCTGTAAGTCCGGAAATGGTCATGACCTGTAGTCCCATAGCTTCTAGAGATATTTGTAATTTTGTAAGTTCTGTAGTTTCAGCAATATCAGCCTTGTTGAGGATAACCAGGGTTGTTCGTTTAATTAAATCTTCTTTATATTCCTTTAACTCATTTTCAACCACCTTGAAATCTTCCAGAGCAGTATCGCTGGAGCCATCAAGAATATGCATAAGTATACGTGTTCTTTCTATGTGACGCAGAAAAGTAAATCCAAGCCCTACACCTTCATGTGCTCCTTCAATCAACCCTGGTATATCTGCGATTATGCAGGATTCCATGTGTTTCAAATGAAGAACACCAAGTTGAGGTTCAAGTGTTGTAAATGGATAACTTGCCACTTTGGGATTCGCCGCAGATAACTGTGAAAGCAAGGTGGACTTCCCGGCATTAGGTAAACCAACAAGCCCAATGTCAGCAATGAGCTTCAACTCAATCCGAAGCCATATCTCCTCTCCTTCAATACCTTTTGTGGCAATACGAGGGGTTCTATTAGTACCGGAAGAAAAGTGAGGATTACCAGCACCGCCCTTTCCGCCACGGGCAGCAATAAATATATCACCTTCTTCGCTGAGGTCAGCAAGGATTTCACCAGTTTCATCACTCTTTATGATCGAGCCAACAGGAACCGACATATAACAGTCCTTCCCCTTACGACCATGCATATCCTTACCCTTGCCATGAACTCCGCGTTCAGCTTTAAAATGGGAATGATATCGGAAATCAATTAAAGAGTGCAAACGAGTTGAACATTCGACAATAACATTGCCGCCACGTCCGCCATCGCCACCATCCGGCCCTCCCCTGGGAACAAATTTCTCTCTACGGAAACTTACACAACCATTTCCACCATCACCTGCTTTCACGTGAAATTTCGCCTGATCTACAAATGCCATAATATCCAATCTATAGTGTCAATATTTTAACAAAAAAAAAGCTCGACCTTCAAAAAATGCTTGAGGTCGAGCTGACATTCACCTTATCTAACCGGAAAACCGGAGAGACAAGGAAAATATATAAATTTAGCAGCCCGTATCAGGCAGCCGGATATACACTTACTCTTTTCTTTTTCTGTCCAAAATCTTCATAGGTAACAATACCGTCAACTTTAGCAAAAAGAGTATAATCCCTTCCACAACCTACATTTGTACCAGGGTGTATTACAGTTCCGAGCTGTCTGACGATAATGGTACCAGCGGTAATGTTCTCGCCACCGTATCGTTTAACGCCGCGTCTTTGTCCTTTACTGTCACGACCATTCCTGGAACTACCACCAGCTTTTTTATGTGCCATTTTTAACCCCTTATCACCGCAAGTCCCTAAAAGACGTCCGGTGTAAAAACTTATATATTAAAATTCAAACAGATCAGGCGTTTATTTCCTGGATTTTAAGAGCAGTGTACATCTGACGATGGCCTTTTCTTAATCTGTATCCTTTACGACGTTTTTTCTTGAATATGATTACCTTTTTGGCTTTTCCCTGCTCTGCTATCTGAGCAACAACTTTAGCATTCTCAACAACTGGGCTGCCAACCTGGACATTTTCACCATCAACTACCATTAATACATCGGTCAGTTCTACAGTATCACCTACATTTCCATCAAGTTTCTCAACACGAAGTTGGTCACCATTGGTAACCTGATACTGCTTTCCACCGGTTCTTACTATTGCATACATTCGTACAACCTCTTAATATGTGCTACATCAATTAGATTCATAAGTTAAACAAGAGAAACATCAAAATAAAACTTTTTCCAGCATAAATGTCAACACATTTCACAGATGCCTCAACAAAAAAAGGCAATGTAGAGCATAAACAACTCCACATTACCTTTTCAATATTTCTTCAAAAAATAACTTTTACAATCCAAGTCTCGCCTTTTCTTTTTTCTGTCGAATTGAACATGCTTTTACAAACGCGCCTTCTTTTCCATGTTTCCTTATTGAAACCGATGTTTTACCATGCTTTCCTTCAACGGTAACCCAGCTCACTTCGTAACGATTAAAACGATCATTCAAACGGACACCAACTACCCCAGTCCCTGAATTACTAACAGTTACAAGATGTTTATTTGTTCGAACTTTTCCAAGTTTTTTCTCAGTGGAATCACGCCAGCTAATGGCAGAAAGCAAACTCGAATAGCGTCCACCGCATTTTTTATCCGAAAAAAACTTTGAATAGGTCTTTCCTTGAAACCTAACTCGCACATACCAACCATGAGTACGTTTAGAATCCTGGTCAATTCGAGCAATGTCCTTCTGTCGCTTTAACATGAACTTTTGTTGCTTTCCCTGAGTCACGACAAATCTCCTCTTTTTTATCCAATATCCAAATAAATTTATTTTTATTGATTAATATTGAATAGAGTAACGTTGATAAGCATTAAATGTTTCTTTCAAAAATATTCTGATGCTATTTGACAATACTTACTTACCATGTCAGGGGGTGTCAACCATTTTCGTAACTTGAATCACTTTTCGTAATTACGTTTTTGTATTCTTCCGTTTCAACTAACCGCTACTATAATGAAGCTATGAACAATTCAAACAACACCTTTCGTACATTTTGCAAAACGGTAAAATCACTCCGCTCTGAAACAGGTTGTCCCTGGGACAGGAAACAAACAGTCCAAAGCCTGAAGAAATATATACGAGAAGAATACGATGAACTTATTGAAGCAATGGATGAGGACGATCCGGATCACCTCTGTGAAGAAATTGGTGATGTCATTTTTCTTCTGGTATTACTTTCTGAAATCAATTCTGAATCAAACTTTTTCACAATTGACAATGTACTTTCTGGTATCAATAAAAAAATGATTCGGAGACATCCTCATGTTTTCTCTGGTTTGAAAATTGAAACAGAAGAAGAACTCAATAAAATGTGGGAAAAAATAAAATTGGAAGAAAAAGAAAAGAAATAAATTGACACAATAGAAGACTCAAGGTATTTTTTAATGTTTCGTTATAGAGATACGTGAAAAACGTATTACTGCCTTTCAAAGTGTCAGGCAGAACCTCTTCGCTCTTGCATCTAGTAAGGGCCAAAACCGGAGTTTGCTACTCCATATCATGAGTCCACGAGGAGGAACTTATGCGCAGATACGAAACGACCTACATTCTTCACCCCACCATGAGTGAGGATGAGGTCACCGCAGCGATTGAAAACGCCAATACAATCCTTGGAACCGATGGAGGCCAGATGATTTCCCTTGATAAATGGGGATTACGCACTCTTGCCTATGAAATCAAAAAAGAAGTCCAAGGGTATTACGTTTACTGTGACTACGCCACAACCCCGGCTAATGTCACAGAGCTTGAACGTAAATTTAGAATTGACGACTCAGTCATGAAGTACATGACTATTAAACTTGCTGATTCTATTAATGAAGAAGGCATCCTAGCTGCACGTGGTGAATATGAAGCTGCTGTTATTGCTGCTGCCGAAGCTGCTGAAGAAGCAGACAAAGCAGACGATTCAAGCAAAAAAGAAACAGTAAAGGTAGAGGAAAAAGCTGAAAAAGCTAAAGTTGAACCAACTGAAGCCAGCAAAGAATCCTAACAAAACAGCTTAACTTTATCGAGATTCTATTCATCTCAGGAGAACAATATGCCACCTAAAAAACGGATTTTTCAACGTAAAAGAGTTTGTCGTTTCTGTACTGACAAGGAAATGTCAATCGATTACAAAGACCCAAAAACCCTTCGTAATTTCATAACAGAACGAGGTAAAATCATCCCTCGTCGTATATACGGAACCTGCGCTTCTCACCAGAGGCAACTCTGTGAAGCGATAAAACGTGCTCGCCAAATCGCACTTCTTCCTTACTCGGGCACCACCCAGAGGTGATCAGCCCCGTAAAGGTTGTTAAACTGTGAACAAGGAAGAATTAAAGCCGGTCGACAAAAAATATGTGCAACATATTCTACTTGTCACAGCCGTTATCCTTCTTCCCGGTTTGCTGGGAGCCATATTTGGTTGGGTTCATGGCCTCCTGCCCCTCATGGTTTTCTATTATCTTTCACACTTTGGAAGAAATAGAGGGAAGAAATTCATTCTGTTTGGATGTATACTCGCCTGCATTGCGGGTTTAGCTTTTCAAATTTTTGAACAGCTGCTGTTTTCACTTACCTTAATTCCTGTTGGATTTATTCTTGCAGACTCAGCCAAAAATGGAGAATCCATTTCATTGGCCGGAATTAAGGGAACAATTGTACTTGCCGGATCCTGGTTTGTAGCAACCACGCTTCTTTCCTTTGGGCTCGACAACCATCCATATACCTTGTTAATTAATTCTTTAAATCAGGGAATGGATGAAGCAATTGCTTATTATAAAATAAATAGTTCAGTTCCTGCCGAAACCCTTTTTCTGCTTGAACAGACGTTTATACAGCTGAAAATCTGGATACCGAAAATGATGCCTGGTGTGCTCACCAGTATCATGATTATTATAACATGGTTTGCCATGGCTATTGGTAACCGAATGCTTCATAAAAATAACGGTACTGGTCCATGGCCAGAATACAGATTTTGGATATTACCCGAAAGATTAGTATGGATATTAATTGTTTCAGCAATTCTGTTTGTTTCACCCGTTGAACCCGGAAAAACAATCGGACTCAATGTCCTTATGGTCAGTACGCTTTTATACTGTTTCCAGGGAATTGCGATTATGCTCTTTTATTTTTCAAAGTGGAGCGTACCTTTATTTGTACGAACATTAGTATATGTCCTTCTCTTCTTCCAGACCTTTGGAATCATACTTCTTGGTATCCTGGGCGTGGTAGATGTATGGCTGGACATACGAAGACTTAAAAAGACCGAACAGGAAACTGACAAAAACACTTAAAAAATAATAATACCATTGCAAACTGCATTGGTTGCTATACGAACGAAGTTAAGGAGATCACAATGGAAGTTATTTTAAAAGAGACTATCGACACTCTCGGCAGAGAAGGCGATATCGTAACAGTTAAACCCGGATATGGGCGTAACTATCTTCTTCCTCAGCAAAAAGCTGTTGTTGCCACCTCTTCAAACATTGCACTTTTCGAAAAGAATCAGGCTGAAATACAAGCTCGCATTCAAGAAGAAGTCAAGGTTGCAGAAGCACTTGCCAAAAAACTTGCCGGCACCACCATCAGCATTGCAATGCTTACAGGCGATGAAGAAAGGCTTTTTGGTTCTGTTACATCTGCTGATATTTCAGCTAAGCTTGAAGAAGATACCAAGGTAGCCATCGACAAGAAAAACATTATCCTTCAGGATCCTATCAAGGAACTTGGAGAAAGCAGTGTAACTTTAAAAATTGGATTCCAGACAACTGTTGACATAACAGTATCCGTTGTACCTCTTGAGCAAACAGAGGAAGCATAACGGTTGTTAATCTGATTTTCTTTGCTGATTACATTCTTTTAATTAAGACATCAGCTCAGCACAACGCACTGTCAAGACAAGACTGTCTTGTACGGTGTGTTGTTGTTTTTACTCTTTCCATTTTCTACTGTTGCCATGAACTCACCCCCACCTGATTCCCATCCGCTTAGCACTCCCGGAGGAAGAATGCCTCCACAGAATGTTGAAGCTGAACAATCTGTCCTTGGTACAATCCTTCTCTCTGATCATTCTCTTTCCACAGTGTTAGAGCTATTGGTCAGTAATGATTTCTATAAAGATAATCATAAGATTATTTTTGAGGCGATGATTCTTCTTTTTGAAAAAAATGAACCACAGGATATTCTCACTGTCTCAAATCAATTAAAAGATTTCAATCAACTTGAACAGGCCGGTGGTATAGGATATTTATCGACCCTCACTTCAATTGTACCGGTAACAGCGAATCTTTTTCATTACGCAAAAATCATTCGCCAAAAAGCGGTTCTGAGAAATCTCATATCCGTTAACACTGACATTGCCAGTCGTTGTTATGAGGAACAGGGAGATATTGACACACTTGTTGATGAAGCGGAACAAGCAATTTTTGAAATTGCTAGAAGCAAGTCGGACAAAAGCTTTGTACCCTTAAAATCCATTGTTCCAGAAGCCTTTAAAACCGTGGAAATGCTTTTTGGACGAAAAGAACAGATCACTGGCGTTCCCACAGGATTCCCTGAACTTGACAAAATGACTGCGGGCTTTCAACCATCAGATCTCATTATTCTTGCCGGTCGCCCATCCATGGGAAAGACTGCTTTTGCTATGAATATTGCCCAAAATGCTGCTATTTTTCAAAATACAGGCATTGCCGTTTTCAGCCTTGAGATGTCAAAAGAACAGCTAACCATGAGGCTTCTCTGTTCAACCGGTCTTGTCGATTCGCAGCGGGTAAGAACCGGAAGACTTCATGATGATGACTGGCCTAAACTTTCCCGTGCCGTTGGTATGTTAACTGAGGCACCCATCTATATCGATGACACACCCGCAATATCTGTTCTTGAAATGCGTGCCAAAGTTCGTCGGCTTGCAGCCCAATATCCGCTTGGTATGATAATAGTTGATTACCTCCAGTTAATGCGAGGCAGAAACTCCACTGAAAATCGCACACAGGAAATCAGTGAAATTTCAAGATCACTAAAAGCTATGGCAAAGGAGTTGAAGGTCCCCGTTGTCGCCCTTTCTCAGCTCAATCGAAGCCTTGAGAGTCGTCCCGACAAGCGTCCAATGATGTCCGATCTACGTGAGTCTGGTGCCATTGAACAGGATGCTGACGTTATCTGTTTTATCTACAGAGATGAGGTGTATAACAAAGCTGAAGATAATCCAAGTAAAGGGATAGCTGAAATTATCATAGGAAAACAGAGAAATGGTCCCACCGGTACTGTCAAATTGACATTCATTAAAGAGCACACTATGTTTGAAAATCTCAGTCCATTTGATGAACCTGACAGCTTTCAAGCTGAATAAACATATCAACATACAGAGTCATTATATTACGTAAGAGGCAACACCCATATGTCTTCAATTAATAATTCCCCGGCAATATACGATTTCAAATCCATAGAAAAATCCTGGCAAGATCATTGGCTTAACAATGCCACTTACAAGGCAAGTATCGACAATGATAAAGAAAAATACTATGTACTTGAAATGTTCCCTTACCCCTCAGGCCGTATACATATGGGACATGTTCGCAACTATTCAATTGGAGATGTTATAGCTCGTTATAAACGTTTTCGTGGTTTTAATGTTCTTCATCCAATGGGCTGGGATTCATTTGGTTTACCCGCAGAAAATGCTGCCATTAAAAACGATACTCACCCTGCCCGCTGGACCTATGAAAACATTGATTATATGCGCAAACAACTTGGTCAACTAGGCCTTTCCTATGACTGGAGTCGAGAAATTGCCACCTTCAACCCCAAATACTACAAATGGGAATAGCAGATATTTCTTTAGATGTTTGAAAAAGTCATAGTCTACCAAAATACAACCACAGTGAACTGGTGTAAGTCCTGCCAGACGGTGCTTGCCAATGAACAGGTCATAGAAGGTGCTTGCTGGCGCTGTGATGAAACTGTTGACGCCAGAAAAATGAATGGCTGGTTCTTTAAAATTACCGATTACGCTGAAGAGCTCCGTGATGATCTTGAAAAACTAAGCGGCTGGCCTGATAAAGTCGTCACCATGCAACGCAACTGGATTGGTAAGTCAACCGGTTTACAAT
>DAOWDZ010000061.1 GCA_030638765.1 Desulfocapsa sp. | reverse complement strand
CATACATATACTAAACGTTTATTTGCAGCAGCACTTGGCGACAACTAAATGATTTTACAATTCTTGCAGCAAATCAATTAAGTGTTCAAGATTAGGGTAAAGTTTCGTGGCAACAACCAATGAGCCTTCACGACAATCAGCTTCTATTGCCGCTGTAACTTCACGAATTCCCTCAAAGCCAAGACTTGCTGCTGCTCCTTTAATTGAATGAGCACTCCCCCTTCCCATGACTGGATCACTCTTTGCTATACCTTGTTGCAGATTGGCAAGATCAGATTTTGAGGAATCTTTAAAAATAACTATTAATTCCTGTAATAATTCTTCATCATCTGCTGCCTGTTCCAAGGCAAATTCTTTATTCCATTTAAGATCACTCACGGCTAACTCCTTCTGCAAATATAGTATAAATAAATGATATCACATTTATTTGATTTCATTGATTCGGTAAACATAGAAAATATTATCATATAAACATTACACTTTGCAAATGTTATAATTCTGAGGAAGATACTGTTGTATTTCTGAAACGTCGACTACTCCCTCTCGAATAATATAACACGTTTTTTCTGTATCTGTGCAGTGAATAATTGTTGATCCTTTTCCTCCGATAGTTGTGCCACCATCAAGTACACAAGACACCTGTTTTCCCCAATTTTTTTCCACTTCAGATGCATCATTACATGGCGGGATACCGCTTAAATTAGCACTGGTTGCAGTGAGTGCAGCTCCCCATGCACAACAGAGTGATTTTGCAACAGGATGTGATGAAACTCGTATTGCGACAGTTTCATCAACTCCCGTTAATATTTTAGGAATACTTTCACTGGCTGGAAATATAAGCGTCAAAGGGCCTGGCCAGAATCTTTTAATAAGTTTGTGGTAAACTTTAGGAAAAGAAGAAACCAACGTTGTAATACTCTCTACATCTGGGACAATAAGAGAAATCGGTTTATGAGGATCTCTTTTCTTGAGATGATACAGAACTGCTATGGCCTTTTCGTTTTGAGAATCAACGGCAAGGCCATAGAATGTTTCTGTGGGATAAGCTACAACCTCTCCTTTCTTTAAGGCTTTTACAGCTTGCTCAAGGTCATATTTACCAGGCGTCATACAAAAAAATAGTATTACAGGCCGATACGTCTGGCTTTTTCTTCCACTTCTTTAGCCATAATAGTTTTGTAGGCAGCAACTTTTCTTCTCAGTTCCTTATCGCTCAAAGCTAAAATTCTGGCTGCAAGGACGGCAGCATTTTTTGCACCAGGCTTCCCTATACCCATAGTAGCAACAGGTATACCTGGAGGCATTTGAACAGTTGCAAGCAGCGCATCCATTCCGTTGAGCGGAGAGGCATCAAGAGGTACGCCGATTACAGGTAAGTCGGTATGAGCAGCCAATACCCCAGCTAGATGAGCAGCCATTCCGGCCCCTGCAATAATGAGTTTCAAACCTCTTTTTTGAGCAGTGGAGGCAAAATTTGCAGCACGCTCTGGTGTACGGTGTGCAGAAGCTACGGTCATTTCATAGGGTATATTCATTGATTGTAGAAAATCAGCGGCGGCCTGCATAACCGGCAAATCAGAATCACTTCCCATGACAATACCAACGACTGGTTTTTTGTCAGGTTTTTGGTTTCTGGTTAAAGCCTTAGCCCCTATGTCTGTACGATTAAAAGATCCGGTCCAGGAAATCATGGATGCTGCTTTATAGGCTGTGGCAATTGCCTTTTTAAGGTCTTTCCCAACAGCTGTAACACCAAGTACACGTCCACCCGCAGAGGATACACGCCCTTTGCGAACCTTTGTACCAGCATGAAAAACAACGACATCTTTAACTTCAGATGCTTTTTTCAAACCAAATATGACCTTACCTGATTCATAACTCCCAGGATATCCACCAGAGGACATCACTACACAAACGGTGGGGCGAGGATCAATTTTCATTTCTATTTGATCAAGACACCCGTTTATCACCGCTTCAAAAATATCAACAACATCACTTTTGAGACGCATGAGCAATGGTTGAGCTTCGGGATCACCAAAACGACAGTTAAATTCAAGAACCTGTACATCACTTCCATCAATCATAAGACCGGCATAAAGCATGCCTTTGTAGGGACGCCCTTCCTTGGCCATTCCTTGAATAGTTGGTAGCATGACCTTTTTCATTACATAGTCTGCAATTTTTTCAGTGACAACTGGAGCCGGAGAGTACGCACCCATTCCACCGGTATTGGGACCTTTATCACCATCGAACGCAGCCTTATGATCCTGAGACGTTGGGAGTGGCAAGATGGTCTTTCCATCTGTAAACGCGATAAAGGATGCTTCTTCACCGGTGAGACACTGCTCAACAATAAGCCTGTTACCAGCATCGCCAAATGCCTTATCACGCATTATGAGATCGACAGCCTTTTTTGCTTCTTTATTGTTGCCGCGACAATCACGCCTTTACCAGCAGCTAGGCCATCGGCTTTAACAACAAGTGGAGCGCCACATTTGTCAATATACTTGTAGGCCTTTTGTGGATTCTTAAAGACTTTGAATTTAGCGGTTGGAATATTATATTTTTTAAGAAATTCTTTTGTGTAAACCTTACTCCCTTCGAGAATTGCAGCGTCCTGAGATGGACCAAAAACAGCTAGCCCTTCCTTCTCAAAAGCATCTACAATACCTGCCGTTAAAGACATTTCAGGTCCTATGACCGTTAAATCTATGTTTTCAATTTTTGCAAATTCCACAAGCTTATCAATATCTGTCACGCCAATATCAACACACTCCGCCATTTTTCTTATACCAGCATTGCCTGGGGCACAATATACCTTTGTCACACGAGAGCTTTGATGAATCTTCCAAACCAAAGCATGTTCACGACCTCCGGATCCAACGACGAGAACTTTCATTTTATCTCCTGTTAATAATGGGTTGTAATTCCTCTGGATACAGAGAAAATAAGGAATCTATAGGTTTAATACCTTTCTTCAAAACAGTTAATATATGCAATTTTTTTGAGTAATTGGCAATAAATAAAAAAATAACCAATTTCAAGACAAAAGATTGACAATCTTCATGATATGAATATATATTGAATGAACAGCCATTCAGTGTGAATCCATTTTTCACCCCCAAAACATATATTTTTTAATTAAAATATTTTAGCCGATGAAAGCAGCAAACAAACATACAAAAATTATCCACGCAGCCACCAAAGTTTTTGCGAAGAAAGGTTTTTTCAATGCCAGAATATCCGACATTGCCAAAGAAGCCAAGGTCGCTGATGGAACAATCTATCTCTATTTCAATAATAAATTTGATATCCTGATTTCAGTTTTTGAAGAAGAAATTGGAGCACTCATAACTCAGGTTAAAAAACTTCTCGCCGCTGAAGATGACCCCAGAAAGATGCTTGAAATATTTGCTAAGAAACATCTCACTGTCATGAAGCGAAACAAAAATCTAGCGGAAGTTATTCAAATTGAATTACGACAGAGCGCAAAACTCATTAAAGACTATCGAAACAATAAATTCAGTGAATATGTAAATATCATCTCTTCAATTATTAAACTTGGGCAGGAACAAAAAATCTACCGTTCTACAATACGTCCTGGAATAGCCAAACGTGCTTTTTTTGGAGCACTCGATGAAATATCGCGAATTTGGGCAGTTGGTGGCACCACAGAATACACCGTTGAAGAAACTACTCAGCAGGTTCTTGAAATATTTCTCTGCGGAATCCTGGAACCTGAAGCCTCTTTCAAATAAGTATCAGCATTTACTTTACAAAACTCCTGTCGCATCACATAAAAGTTGATGGACTTATTGAGATCACTTCGAATTCTCTAGTACCACCTGGCGTTTGAGTAAGAACATCATCCCCAACTTCCTTTCCGAGAATACTTTTCCCAAGCGGAGAAAAAACTGATATCGACCCTTTCTTCACATCGGCTTCTTCTGAACCCAGTAATTGATAGGACACTTCTTCATCTGTATCCATATCAAGGAGCTCAACCACTGTTCCAAATACTGCTCTATCGCAATTAACCTCTTTGCAATTAATAATTTCGGCACGTCCAAGTTTGTCTTTCAAATCCATGATACGACCTTCTATCATCCCCTGACGTTCTTTTGCAGCATGATATTCAGCATTTTCCTTTAAATCACCAT
>DAOWDZ010000157.1 GCA_030638765.1 Desulfocapsa sp. | reverse complement strand
ACCGTTTAGGTTCTGGTGCACTGCTCCGTGATGACAGGCGGTGAGACAGGCAGTACAGCCAGTTTTAAGTCTTGCGCTATATTGACAGAGGGTTGCGTCCCAGCCAATGATCTCCTCCACTTCCGTTGCGTAAATGGATTCAAAGAGAGCAGGAAGATTCTTTTCAAAATAGATGTTTTTGCGTTGTTCCGGCAGCTCAATTGCGGCTTCATCAAGCAGAAGGATTGCTGGAGTTGTGAGCTCCCGTCTTTCCACTGCATAAAGGTCAATGGCATCATGGGGACAAGCGACCACACACTCTTTACAGAAGTTGCAGTGTGAAAAATCAAGAAAAAGCTGTTCTGACAGGCAGTGCTCGGGGCAGGCAGAGCCGCAGGCGCCGCAATAGGTGCATTGACTCAGGTCAATTGGCTGTTTAACAGTGAATTTCAGGGAAAAGTTGCTTTCTTTCCGCGTTAATTGAAGATCCTGAACCGTTGTCAAGTCAGGGGAGTATCCTTTAGTCAGGATGGGTTCAATCTGCAGGACTCCACCGTAGGTGTTTATAAAATTTTGTAATGATTCACTGCTCGTTCCTATCACAGTAACACGGGAGTCGGGGTCCAGAGTATAGGACTTGAATGATTGACTGTTATGCCGGTTAAATTCGGCTTGTGCAAGTTCTGTCATTGTTGCATCGTTTAACTCATTCAAATCGCCATTGAGTTGTAATGTCGGTGAAAGAGGCAGGGAGGAATGGGGATGGATTGTGGAAAACCCTCCTGCAAGAAGAATATTTTCAGCAAATCCCTCTTTATCATTCAAGGTTGGGCCAGTGGAATATTTTGAGTTTGCCCCTTTTCCGGAACGAAGCAAGTGGCTTGAATAATTATCCATTATTTTTTTCTTCCCTGTACTATGAATACACAATGTTACTGATAGGGGACGCAGGCATTTATTGTCTGCTCAATGTTTGCATGTTAAAGGAGTTTTGGTTCTTGAAAAACAGTATTTTATAGTGAAACTCTCATTCAATACAGAACAATCATACTGTGAATCTGAAAGGAAAGAAATCGGGAAGCGCCCTTTTTTCAAGTAGGGCAAAGCCAGCGCAGTTTGTAAGGAAATTCCCTACAAACCCTCGCTAGATCATTTGTTGGAATCAATGTCAAAGGTTACGGAGACTTCGTTTCCTTCTTCATCAATAAAACTTTGTTCAAGTACATCGTGGAGGTCGATCTGTTCGATAAATTTTTCTGTATTTTGAAACTCTTCAAGCAGTTCAGTTATAATGTGTAAATTTTTTGTATCAATTTCAGAAGTTTGAAAGCTAGATATCTGGTTGCCTTTATAGCCAAGAGTTGCTTTAAACTGGATCATTTGCCCATCTTCGGTGGTTATCTCAACCTGATATTCACTGAGTTCAAGTGGTGTTGAGGGAGTACTCACTCCCATTCCTGCCGAACTGATGTCTCTGGCGTAGGTTGTTATTCGAAATCCATTTTTATCCAATAAAACGGCTTCACCTTTGATCGGGATCCTGACGCCTGTTCTTTTGTGTCCCATTGTGTTTTTTCCCTGAATATTTTATAGCTTTCGAAAACTTTCACTGTCAGTCCATAAAACTGCACGACGGGTTAATTCAGTACCATTTTTAATATCAAGTTTCTGTTTGATGCGGTCACGATAAGTACCTATTGTTTTTACACCAAGTACCATTTGTTCAGCAATTTTTTTCGTCGATAGTCCGGCTCCAATGAGACGGAATACTTCAAGTTCTCTGTCGGTCAGTCTCTCTTCAGTGGCTGTTTTTTGTTTGTCCGGTCCGAGTTGCAGTTTGTTCAGCATGAGCGAAATCATATTTTTGCTGACGTGAATGTTTCCTTCTCTCATGTTGCGCAGCGCTGATACAACTGATTCAGAGGCTTCTTTCTTCATGATATAGCCACGGGCTCCAGCCTGGATTGCCCGTTCTGCCCAAACGGATTCATCGTGCATGGAAAGAACCAGCATCGGGAAATCTTTTTGAACAGCGTATATTTCTTTGACTAGATCCAAGCCATTTTCTTCAGCGAGTGCAACGTCGAT
The DNA here is from genome assembly GCA_030638765.1 of Desulfocapsa sp. The sequence continues at coordinate 385 of DAOWDZ010000157.1, read as the reverse complement.
AATGGCCATATCGGGTGTTTCTGTCACAAATACTTTGCGAGCTTCCTGGATATCTTTGGCCATGGCGCAGACCGTGAAGTCTTCTTCCTGATTGACCAGTTCTCTCATGCCCATACGGAAAATCGGATGGTCATCCACAATAAGAATTTTTGAAATCATCACCTAGCCCTGCTCCCGACAGGCTGACTCTGGTACCACAAGTTTTTCCAGCTTGTATGTCAAGGGTGGCACCAATTGCCTTTGCCCTGTATTGCATGGTATGGAGGCCCACGCCCTTTATATTTCCTTGTTCCGTGTCCTCCAGGCCATCAGCAAGAATTGTGACAGATAGAGAGTTGTTAGTGCGTTGAATTGCAATGTTAATATTCCGTGGTTTTCCATGTTT
>DAOWDZ010000219.1 GCA_030638765.1 Desulfocapsa sp. | reverse complement strand
GTAATATCAATGTTTTCATCTTTATTACTTCTTAAAAGGTCAATTAAAAGGTAAGCACCTGGAAACACACTTGTGGTATTATCAATATCGCCTCTTAAAAGTCTGGAGTCCCATCCTCCGGTTGCTGTAAAGACTGCATCAAAACCTTGCTTCAAAAGAGTATCAATGGTGAAATCTTTACCTGCCCTTGAGTTAGTCTTAATATCCACTCCCATTTGCCTGACACCTTCAACGTCCCAGTCCAGAACATCCATGGATAATCTCTCCCTTGAAATGGCCTTACGCAAGATTCCACCAAGAGAGTTGGTGGCTTCCATGACAGTAGCATCATGACCAAGTCTTGCACTGAAAAATGCAGTAGACAACCCTTGAACTCCACCGCCTATAATTGCAACTTTTTTCCCACTTGCAGGAGCTTTATATGGTAAAGAATATTTATTACGATTCATTTCATAATCACATACAAAACGCTTCAGATCGTTTATAGCAACAGAGTCATCCTGTAAAAGCCTTCTACAATTTGATTCACACTCTGCAGGACAGATTCTTGCTATAACACTGGGAAAAGGGTTCCTCTCCTTAATAACCTGGATGGAACCTGTATAATCTCCTTCTTTTATAAGCTGAATATATTTTTTTATATCAATACCTGTTGGACATGCCCTTTGGCATGGAGTAATACACTCTTCAGTGGTATATTCTCGCATAATCCTTCTAGCCACAGATGTAAGGCGTATTATATTTTTAGGGCAGACCTGTTCACAGGCTCCGCACCCGGTACATTTTTCCTGATCCACCTTGGGCAGACCGTCTTCGCCAATAACCAATGCGCCAAACAAACATGCTTTAACACAGGTTCCAAGTCCAAGGCACCCAATACGGCACTCTTTCATACCGCCAAATAGTAGTGTGGCTGCCCTACAGTCAGTCAATCCAAGATATTTATAATCCATATCAGCAGCATCATTACCATAATAACATCCAGAACCTGCGAATTCAGGTTCTTTTTCAACTAATGATACACCCATTATTGCGGCAATAGCCTCTGCAACGTCAGCACCTGCTGCAACGCATGAATTAGCAGCCTGTTTTCCATCTGCAATAGCCTGAGCATTCGGCATACACCCAGGGTAACCACAACCGCCGCAGTTTGCCCCAGGCAGGGCATCATCAATGGCAAGAACCGTTGGATCTTCATAAACATAAAAAACTTTTGAAGCAATTACCAGAACAGTGCTGATTAAAATCCCTAGACCACCCATCATTAAAATTGATTGAACCATGAATATATCCTTATGAGTTGTATTTTTCTTTATCTATTTTTAATACCAGCCACGAGCGACTTTCACTGCCCACAGCCCACAACAAACATGAAATAATTATAAAATTTCAACTACTTCTTTCATCAGAACTATTAAAAAAAGTCCTTACTATATAACCATCAAAAAAATCAAAAGTCAATCTAATCAATAAATTTTTCACTGTAAATTTATGCTAATTTCAAGACCCTTTGTGAAACCTAAACTATTCTGAGTCATTTTAAAACAACCAAAGAGAGCTCAGGTATAAACCCTAAAGCCGGCACTTTCAGCTTAATAGCAGCACATTATGGTATTCGTGAGTTTCAATTTTATCTTGCATCCAATACTTCACGTATTTTATGAGAAAGATCTTGCTTAACAATCGGCTTTAATAAAAAGCCATTAATACCCAAAGATGCTGCTCTCTCTTCAGATATGGTTTCGCTGAACCCGGTACAGAGTAATATTGGAATATCAGGACGTATTTTGGCCAATTCAACTGCGAATTTATCTCCGGACATATTAGGCATTTGCATATCAGTAATGACCAGGTTAAATTTATTGGGACTATCACGGAAAAATTCAAGAGCTTCAATACTGCTGATATGTGAAGTAACTTTGTAGCCAAGGCGTTCTAACATCTTTTGTTCCATTGTAATAATGGTTTTTTCATCATCAACAAGAAGAATGTGTTCAGAGCCACCCTGGATTAATGTTTTTGATCTGGTCACCGGTTTTGCCGAAATACTCTTTTCCACCGGCAGATAGACATTAAATTCAGTACCTTTACCTGGCTCACTTAATATCTTAATAGCTCCCTTCATGTTTGCAACAATGCCATGAACAACCGACAATCCCATTCCAGTACCCTTGCCTATGGCTTTAGTAGTAAAAAAAGGATCAAAAACTTTCTCTATTAAATCTTTATCCATGCCCTCCCCTGTATCGGCTATGGTTAGGCAGGCATAAACACCAGGTGGCATATCCGGGTTAATCAGATCAAGTGTTCCTAGTTCAATTTCTTTCAATTTAACTAGAAGCTCCCCTCCGGTCGCCTCCATGGCATGATAAGCATTAGTAGCAATGTTCATTACAATTTGATGTATTTGTGTCGGATCAGCTTTGATTACACCGCACTTAGTTTGAATATCCTGTCTGATTTCAATAGTTGTAGGAATTGTTGATCTGATCAACATTAATGCTTCTCTGATAATCGGCTGCATCTTCATCAATTTTAATTCATTGCTCTCCTGTCGAGAAAATGTAAGGATCTGTTTTACCAAATCTTTGGCTCTCAAGGCGCTGGTATAAATTTCATTCAAACTTTCCTTAAATGGACTATCATCATGGACATCCTCTAACAGCATCTCTGCGTGACCTAAAATGGGGAAAAGAATATTATTAAAATCATGAGATATCCCGCCTGCAAGTGTACCGATAGATTCCATTTTTTGAGATTGCCGGAGTTGGAATTCGAGTTTACTATTTTTTTCCTCAGTTTCTTTGCGCTCAATAAAAATGGTTATCCGTTCAGCAATTTCATCTATCAAATCCCTCTCTTCTTTCAAAAAAGGACCTTCATCAATTAGCGGCATCTCTTTTAAGTAATAAACCTCCACTGTTCCTGTATGTTTCCCGTCTACCAAAATATCACTATGTTGTTTCCAGTTGCTCGGTTCAAAATTTTCTGTTTTGTATTGTTTGTTGTTAATTGTTATTTGAGCACAGGTTATGTCTGGATACTGCCAGGCATGAGGTATAAGGTCTACTGTCCTCTGAAAAATTTCTTCCGCCAAAATATCCTGATCATCCAAAAGAGTTAAAATTGAGTAAAGGCATTTCAACTCTTTATTTCGTTCGCCAATATCATGTGTTTGCTTTTTCAGCACCACCTCCGCCTGTTTAAGAGCAGTCACATCCCAAACGGTTGATATCATAAGGTGCTTGTCTGGAATCGGTGTATTTCTTGCACTGATAAAAACAGTCGCTTCCCCTTTACGGGTAATTGGCACATTTTCCCAGTTCATACGCTCAAGATCACCACTGGCACAATCGTCCAATATCTTTTTCTTAATCTTTTCCCGGTAATCAGGATCTTCATAAACAGACTCCCAAAAATCATTCGGGTCTGCAAGAGCTTCCCTTGTTGTGCAGTAAACCCTGGGGAAATTGTCGTTCATGTAGTCGAAATTCACATTAGGATTCACAGAGTTAACTGCCACTCCAATAGGAAGATTATCCATGACCGATTGAGCGAAAGATTCGCTCTCTTGCAGTTGTTTTGTCAGTTGTTTACTATTGGCGACTTCATTTTCAAGTATATCCAGGGTTGTTGTTGTCTGATAAAGTTTATCTGCCATGCTATTGAAGGCTTGAGCTAAATTACCAAACTCATCATTTTGCCGAATATCGATCTTGTATTCAAACTCTCCTTTCCCAATTTTTTCAGTAGCTTTGTTCAGCATTTTAAGTGGTCGGGCGAGCTTTTTACCAAAGAAGTATGAGACGAACACTAAAATCAAAAGCATTATAACAATTATCAAAATAAGCCACTTAATCGATTCAATGATCGGTGCTTTGATTACGCTCAAGTTACGATAACACAGGACATACCATGACTCACCAGTATTACCTTTTTCATGGTCAATAGATTCAAAGGTTCCTCCAAAGCCATACCCCTTTTCCCCTTTTGTCAGTTTAACTTCTGAAAATCCAACAATATATTTTTCAGTAGCATCTTTGATAATGAAAGATTCAATATTTTTGCTTTTTATCTTTCTAAAAATATCGTCATGAATCTGAGTGCTTAAAGGCGTACAACCTTTTTCAAAGACAACCATTCCGCCAGAGCGAATCAGTTTGAATGTTCCAAACAAGCTATCATCTGTACTATTTATCAATTCGCTAATATTGCCAAGGATATTGAGGTTGCTTTTTAATATGCCGATCACTTCATTACCTTCTCTGATAGGGATAACGAGACCCAGGACATATCCGCCAACACTGGCATCATACCCGCGGTCATCGAAGAACACGGCACCTTCTCCATTACTATAAGCTCCCAGCCACCAATATTTATGTCCATGTGCAAAAGTTGACAATTTAGAAGTTGATGCGACAAGAGCACCGAATTTATTGGTAAGAAAGATTTCACCGTATTCGCCCTTTAGGATCTCCTGCTGGAGTTTTAGAAAATGCGATGTTTTATTATCAGTAAACTTGAGAATAAATTT
>DAOWDZ010000274.1 GCA_030638765.1 Desulfocapsa sp. | reverse complement strand
ATTCCTGATTGCAACTTTGGGGATTTCTATTATGCAAAAAACATACATACTCGCCAGTAGGATTTCCTGAATTATCATTCTTTTCAAACAAAACTGCTTGCATATCGGGGCTGGTGGAGGTGTAGTCAACAACAGTATATGAAAAATTAAAATTATAGTTATTACCATCCTCAGTAAAAGTACTAATAGTTTCATTTATAACTAGAGGACTATCCCCGTAGGTCTGATAGGAAAGCTGAGCAATCAAGCCCATATCTGTAATTTTTTCCAGATCAATATTAATACTCATCTATTCTTCCTTATTTTATTTTCATAAATTTTATTATTAATAAAAGTTAAATGATTCATTCCATTTATTTTATTAATAGGAAAAACCTTATCGTCAAATCCTGAATAACTAGACGCTCCACACATCGGTTCTGGAAAGTAATATCTATTTCCAAAGGCCAAATCTGGCACAAGTAGATACCAACGATGCATCAACCTACGATTATACCCAATCACTTCACCACTTTTATTATCTTGAATAATCACTTCATCACTATAAAGGTAACGCTGCTGGAAAGGTGTTAGAGATACGGGATTAAAAACAACGCTGTAACTTAATTGGGGCAAAGTTTTTGGTGAATATATTTCACATCTTCCAGCAATATTTTTGGCTTCGATATCAAGAGTCTCGAAATAATTTCCTTTTTTCCTTCGAGCTTTTACATCTTTGCTCCCCTGCCAATCTGCTGCAGTTGCAGTAAAAAGATAAATTGAGCCATCTGGAGCATTAAGAGCCATTATTTTTATGTGTACACCATCGAGATAATTACGAATCATCAACAATCTGTCTTCTTCATCAAAGCCAGGATAAACATTATCCTCCCAGTAAATACTTTCGGGGAAATAGACTGTTCTATTAATAAATGTTTTGGGTTGAGGAGCTGCTTTACAAAGTTGATACGCGAAATAATTTGTGAAGATAATATCCTGAGTTAACGCCAAAAGGCCTACAACAAAAAAAACAGTGGCACCGATAGCAATATTCTTATTAGTTCTATTGCCTTGCTTCTCAGGTGAGCTGGTTTTCATGCAACGGTACTCAAATAGCAGCCCATACGACCCCAAAAAGATCGGGTCAGGTTAACGAACAAAATTCCACACATTTTGTCTCCATAACTACGTATTTTCAACAAGAGCCATAAGGAGGCAGAATGAAAATCAATTCTCTTCATTGTACCCTCACCACTCATGCTTATTGCACTCAGTTCCGATATAGAAACTCCTAATCACAATTATCATCATAGCGGCGTTATCTACAAACTCAGACCTCCCAGAGACCTACTTATACAGATGGTCATAGTTGTATATTTTTTGTAAGCACAAATGCAGCCTAGAGCTAAAGCAAACTAATGTCAAGACCCAACATCACCCTATCTATCTAATCTTGCGAGCTTTAACTGCAAACACTTGTTAGAAGCCATACTGTACACATATTTATTTTCACTCTGCCCCTTCAGATTAAACAGAGAACAATACGGAAAAGGGAGACCTCAAAGAACCATCTATCATTTGCTCGCAAGCCTGTCTTGTAACTGCGACATGGTCTCACAGCAACTACACAGTTACAAAATAGTCATTTGGACTATTCCGCTTTCCCCGTACATGTGATAGTAGTCAAGAATGATAAAGATACTGTCGTAGATTCGACAGATTAGGCACCAACCGAACTTCAACTTGGAAGCATTGTCGGTCAAATCAATTATTGTCAATGACGACTTCAAAACAGTTTATTGGAGAACTGGTAAAATGAAAAAGTTATTTATCGCCTTAACTCTCGCAACCTCTGTATCTATAGGTCTTAGCAGCAAAGCACTGGCAATCGATTATCAGTGGAGCGATGCCCCAAGTGACTATAGCGATGCAACTGACTACGAGGCTGCATGGCATTTTGAACAGACCTGGCAAAAACTTGGCACTGCATGGGACAAAGAAACAGCGCCAAAAGATATTGACACAAGTGACGATGGTGTTTCGTGGTCACTTGACGGTGGCTCAACCTATGGGCATGATGAAATTTATGCCGGGCAATCAGTTGACTTTAAGTTTGATATGTACAAAAACACGTGGGGAGGACATAGCCTGGATCTTCTCAAGGTATGGATTGACTGGGACCAAGACTATAGTTTTGACGAAAAAGATGTTGTTCTTTATGAAGAGTGGGATTTCACTCTGGAAGATGGCTACACCAAGGGGATGTACGCCGCAAATATCAGTAAATCTTTTTATCTGAACTTAATTATTCCCGATGAATTTACCGACCCGACTTCCCTCTGGATGCGAGCCCGTGTGGTCTGCGACGCAGATATAAGCGCGGTTGGTTCTTTTGACTCAACCGGTTATTTGCAGCAGGGCGAAGTTGAAGATTATCAATTAACAGTTGCACCCATCCCTGAACCTTCTACTTTTCTTCTTTTTATCAGCGGCATCATGGGACTGAGCTGGTACAATCGGAAGCGCAGAAAACATATTACTAACAAGTGATTTGCTTAAGTCGCCAGCTCTATTGCCATCCGCTATCACAAGCCAAGAAGTTCGCGCAGATTTGACTCACTTGAAAAGCTATGGTTTTCATCGGGAAAGGCGCCACTACGAACCTCATTACCATAACTGTTGACTGCCTCTTTAATTACCGGAGCAAGATCGCAGTAGGATTTCACAAAACTTGGAATAAACGTATCAAACATTCCGATAAGATCATGGGTGACCAACACCTGGCCATCACAATGAACGCCAGCGCCAATCCCAATGGTGGGTATCGAAACTGCTTCGGTTATTATCTGTCCTAATTCCGACGGCACACATTCAAGAACGATGGCAAAGGCGCCGGCCTTTTCAACTGCCTTTGCCTCATCAACCATTTTTCGTGCAGATTCTATATCACGTCCCTGCACCTTATAACCACCCAGCTGAGTTGCAGTCTGCGGGGTAAGTCCGATATGGCCAACAACAGAGATTCCGGCCTGCACCAGAGCTGTTATTGTATCACAAACTTCCAAACCACCTTCAAGCTTTACGGCATCACATCCTGCTTCTTTCCGAAAGCGCAATCCATTCAGGATGGCATCATGTGTACTCGATTGATATGAACCAAAGGGCATGTCACCAACGACAAAAGCAGAGGGAGCCCCACGGCGAACAGCAGATGCATGATGAATCATTTCATCCATGGTCACGGGAATAGTTGAATCATACCCAAGCACCACCATCCCCAGTGAATCACCAACCAACAGCACATCGATATCAGCTTCGGCAAGCATGGACGCCATGGCTGCATCATAGGCGGTGAGCATGGTAATCTTTCCATCCTTCTGTTTCATTGCCAGGATATCGGCCACTGTTTTACGCTTTGTCATGGCTCAGTCTCCGGTATCAAAAAGGGTTGGTTGTCGCTTCATGCTTTGAGGTAAAGGCCTGCCAAAATGCTCGTATGCATTCATGGTGGCCATACGACCACGTGGTGTTCGTGTTAAAAATCCTGATTGTATAAGAAATGGTTCATACACATCTTCAAGGGTGTTTTTTTCTTCACACACCACGGTGGCAAGAGTCTCAAGGCCGATTGGGCCGCCCTGAAATTTGTCTATTATGGAGATCATGATGCGTCTATCCATATCATCAAGTCCAAATTTATCCACATTGAGCAACTCTAATGCCTCATCAGCCACCTTTGCATTCACAGTAGGATGATTTCCAACCTGGGCAAAGTCACGTACTCTTCTTAACAATCGATTGGCAATACGCGGTGTTCCACGAGACCTGCGGCCTAGCTCAAGGGCACCTTTAGCATCCACATGCATAACTAAAATTGAAGCAGAACAAAGAATACTACGAACCAGCTCTTCAGGCTCATATAACTCAAGACGCAAAATCACGCCAAATCTGTCACGCAGCGGTGGAGTCAATAGTCCGGTTCGGGTGGTTGCCCCAACCAGTGTAAAGCGTGGCAAGTCCATCTTCACAGATCGTGCACCCGGTCCCTGTCCAATAATAAGATCGAGTTGGAAATCCTCCATTGCAGGATACAAAATTTCTTCAACGGCGTGATTTAAACGATGGATCTCATCGATGAAAAGGACATCTCCTTCCTGAAGACTGGTGAGAATTGCGGCCAGATCACCTTGGCGTTCAATGACTGGGCCGGATGTCATTTTGATACCAGCATCCATTTCATTGGCAATAATATAGGAAAGTGTTGTTTTACCAAGGCCCGGATAGCCATGAAACAGAACATGATCCAGAGCTTCACCTCGAGCTTTTGCAGCACGAATAAAGATATCCAGACTTTTACAAAGTTGTTCCTGACCAACATATTCTTTCAGGCTTTTGGGCCTTAAGGCGTGATCCGGAGTGATGAGCTCCTCCCGAACAGGAGCAGGGGCCACCAGTCTGTCATTGGCCTGAATTTCTTCTTCAAAGTTCATGCAAGTGTCCGCAGTCCTTCTCGAATAAGTTCTTCAACTTTCATCTCTGTAAACATTTCATCGCCGAGCT
>DAOWDZ010000129.1 GCA_030638765.1 Desulfocapsa sp. | reverse complement strand
GAGATCTTCTCGATACTCTACGTCTGCTGCCCTGTGATGGTGCCACCAATCTTGGTATTTTTGATTTTGCATCTTTGTCACACTCTGATGTGGAGGCATGGCTATTGTTCACTGATGGTCTTAATACCGGTGGCATGGGATATCCTGATTCTTCGCCTGTACCAGTGCACACCATTACGGCACAGATTAAAAATAATTCTTTTCTTCTTACTCATATAGCAGAAAGTTGCGGTGGAAAGACCTGCAATCTTCTGGAGGATGATGCTGAAAAAGTTTCCAATAATCTTCTTGCAGCCAAACAGGGATTCTCCCTTGTTGATGTTCATGGTTGTGAAAATGTCCATGTGGAAAACAGAGGCGGTCAGTGTACCGTTTTTGGCCGGCTTCTTTCAGACAAGGGCAGACTTCGATTACGGGAAAACAGGCAGGATACGGATGTTGAAATCTTCGCTCAAAAAGCTGTTCCCGGTGAGAATATTGCCAGGTTATGGGCCTGCAGGGAAGCAGAACATCGAATACTTCTGGTAAAAGATAACGAAGCTGCAGCTGATCTGGGGAGTCGCTATGGTGTTGTTACCAGTGGCACATCTCTACTGGTTTTGGAAACGTTGGAGCAGTATCTTGAACATCAGGTGGAGCCTCCAGCAACTGAAGCAGAACTTTTAGAGGAGTACCTGACCTGGCGAAAAAAAGTCGAAAATAATGCCAATGAAGAAAAAAGTGAACATCTTGAGTCTGTGGTCAGGGATTGGCAGGAACTTGTTGAATGGTGGAAGACAGATTTTACCCCTGAAGAGGTTGAAGAGGTTGAAGAGGTTGAAGAGGTTGAAGAGGTTGAAGAGGAGAATGATACCACGGTAAATTGCATGGCAAGCCCAGCTCTCTATGATATCTCTGAAGCGGAGCCTGAATTTGAACTCAGTGTTGAGGAAATGGAAGGCTTTGGGGGGATGGTGGGCGGTGACAGTCGCAATGATTCAACGGGGGATAGGTGTCAGGGAGATAATTTGAATTCTTCCCTGAGAGAAGATAGCACAAATATAGCTATACAGCCCTGGTCATCGAATATGGAGTATATAGAAGCACTGCAAAAGGTGTCAAAACATGAGCGGTATGAGCTTTATCTTAAGTATCGCCTTGAATATAGCAATTCACCTTCTTTTTATCTCGATTGCGGCGATTATTTTCTGAAAAATGATATGCGCTTGATGGGGGTACGTGTTTTAAGCAATCTTTTAGAGATGGCACTGGAAAACCCCGCATTAATGCGTACCTGTGCATACCGCCTGCAACAGGCCGGTGAACTGTCGAGTGCGATCTGGATATTCCGGGAGATACGTGTTTTGCGAGATGATGAACCACAATCTCATCGAGATCTGGCTTTGATCCTAGCCGAACGATACCAGAAAGAAGGGCAACAGGAGGATCTCATCGAAGCCATGCGTCTTCTCTGGACTGTGGTTGAGAAAACATGGCAGAGATTTCCGGAAATCGAGATCATTGCCCTTCTTGAACTCAACCGTTTGATATGGCTTGCTGAGAAAAACGCTATTCAAATCCCTGAAGAGATTGATCCTCGTTTACAAAAAAAGCTGGATCTTGATCTTCGGATCAGTCTGGCCTGGGATGCTGATTTGACGGATGTGGATCTGCATGTTCATGAACCAAAGGGAGATATTGCTAATTACAATAACCAGGCGACTTTGCAGGGTGGGCGTGTTTCCAGGGATGTCCGCGATGGATATGGTCCTGAAGAGTATATCCTGAGGGCTGCCACTAAAGGTACATATCTCATAAAGGCTCACTATTATCATTCGGCACAACAGACTTTGACCGGGCCTTGTACGGTTATGGCAACTCTGTTTACTGATTACGCTCGGGATAACGAGAAACAGCAGAGTATGGTTTTACGTCTGGATAAGAGTGGCGAGTATTTTGTTGTTGGTGAAGTGACAATTGCCTGACAGAAAGATTGCCGATTGTATGTTAACTTGTTACACAAAGTGTCAGTGAATATTCAGAATGAGCTAGTTGTGCTGTTTGAAATTTCCTATAATAACTGAAAAGGATTAAATCATGTCAAAACCTCGCGTTCTTACACCATTTAATATTGTTACTTTTTTTATTTTCTTCGGCCTTTACTGGTATGTTGCCAAGGTGCAATATGGCAATTTTGATGAGCTGAGTTTTTCGATGGATATTGGAGCAAAATTTCTTGCTTTTCTCATTTTTACTCTGGTTGGCACCCATCTGCTTACCAAAATCAGCAGTTCTCAAAAACGTATAAATACAACTTTCAGCACTATCCTTGTGATTTATTTTCTATACAGTTGCTGGGGGGCGGTGGAGAAAAAACAGGGATATATTGAAGATTTCAAAACGGGCAGGCAGATTATTACTCAAGTACTGGATAGTGATGTGAATAAATCCTGGCAGGAGGCTCAAAATTTCCTGGTCAATAACTCATTCCAAGAAATTGTTATCGTGGCTGGTGATTCGGAAATTTTTAAGCAGCATAGGGCTAACGCTGAAAACTTTGTTGCCTTGAGCGGGAAGTTACTTGAAGGATACAATAAAGAACCGGAACTGGTTGCACAGGCTCTTGAGCAGCAATCACTTTCATATTTTGTTGAGAAAACACTTAATGAGCAGATTAAAAATAGTCATGAAAACCAGAGAGAAATATTCACTAAGGTAATACATAAACACCAGGAAATCGGTAATGCGTTTCTGGATCTCCTTGAATTGCTGGATACTTCAAGGGAACGCTGGCAGGTTCAAAAGGAGCAATTGTTGTTTGCCGATGGCGAAATACACAAACTTTATAATGGAAAAGCAGATAGTATAAGCCTGCTTCAGGAAGAACTTGCCCAACTGTCCGAGGAGTTGCAAAAAGAATTGCAAAAGGATACTTGAGTATTGGCACAAGTATGTGCATTAAAAAAATATATAGTTTTAACGCGCTATTTCTTAAGGTTTTTGTTCAATGTCCATATGTTGTGATGTAGTTGTTGTATCAGTATGTTAAGTCTGTTCTGTGTGGGCTAGGTTATCTCCTATGCGGAAATCCAGAACTCAGATTACAGTGGAATGAAGAAGTAAGCACCTGGGGGCAGGGTTCTTAATAACTATCCTCATCCCACATGGAGGAATCAAAACGTACTACATTGTTTCTGCCAGTATCTTTTGCATGATAGAGAGCAATGTCAGCATGTTTGACACATTCCCAGAATCCTTCTCCATCATCGGGATAAATAGAAACTCCAATACTGAGGGTTTTACGGATGGTGATATCATCGATGCGAAATAACTGTTCTTCAACAGCTGTTCGTATCTTTTCTGCTACTTCTGTCGCTTTTTCCATCTTGCAGTCGGTGAGCAGAATAAGGAATTCTTCGCCGCCATAACGGATGACGATATCCGAGGCGCGAACAGCTTTTTGCATGATAACCGCAAGAGTTTTCAAGACTTGATCACCCACATCGTGTCCATGTTTGTCGTTTACCTGTTTGAAGAAATCCATGTCACACATGAGAATGGCCAGAGTGCTGTTTCTTCGTTTGATCCCGGCAAGCATTGGGTTGATGTTTGTTTCCAGGAATCTTCGGTTAGCAAGCCCGGTTAATGCATCTTTAGTGGCCATTTCATGAAGATTGGAGGCAAGTCGTTTGGCATGTAGTACCGGAAGTGCTTCGGCGAGATAGAGGCCGGCAAGGTGCTGGTTTCCCCGTAATTCTTCTGCGCGTTGATTACTGTCGACAAAGAGTGTGAAAAATTGAACAACCCCAAGTACTTTTCCAGAAACGATCATGGGAACACAGGTATGGGTCATAACATCAGAGAGGGGGAACACTGGGCAGATGTTGAGAAATCCTGCGGATGATATTACTTCTCCTGTTCGTCGTGCCCTGCAGATTCTTGAGGTACTCATTTCACAAGTTTCATGTTTCAGTTCCGGAGGCCAGGCATACACAGCTTCTATGGAGTCATCTTGTTCCCGGACTTCCCAAATAATAAAAGTGTTGAGATGTAATGTTTCCTTAAAGATATAGGCCAGTCGGTTGTAGACTTCACCAACGCTTTCGTCGGCTTCAATGGTTCTTCTGAACAGGGAAATGTCACGGATATGCCCGGTGAGTCGATTGACCAGTGATGCAACTTCTCCTATTTTGTCTTGAGTTATTACTGGAATTTCTGTTCCGTAGACGCATGCCTGACCTTGATCACCTCTGTTGATCAGGGTGCGGAGTGAGCAGGTCATCTGGTTAAGAAAATCTACAAGAATCCGTACACATAAAAAACTTGTCAGGCTCATAAAAGCCATGATCAAAATGACCAGGATGATAACGTGCGTGATATAGCTGTCAAGAAGAGCAATTGCATTGGCTAGATTTTCATTTCCGCCACATGCCATGGCCAGTTCCTGTCTAAGTGTTTCGATAAATAAATAACTGTGGACTCCAATGATAAGGTAACCGCAGAGGAAGCTCATCAGAACCAGCAAGAATTTTTTATAGATTGAAAGGGCAAGAAAAGGCTGCCAGAGGCGAAGCCAGAGGGATTTCTGAGGATGGTTATTTTGCGTCATTTAATAAGATTTTTTAAAATTATGATGAACTTGAAATTGTGATACAGAAGATGTCGTAAATTCAGAAGTAATGCAAAAATACTCTAGGGTAAGTATAGCAAGGTAAAAATACAATGTCAAAGGTGGTTGTGGAATTTTATAAGGATTCCTTGTAAAATTAAGTGTTCAATATATACCGGTTGTTATCTGGATAAAAGCCAGCTTGTATCAACCTGTTCGACTGTTTTTACTCCTTCTTTTAGAGCGTAGCAGCTGTTGCAGTCCATTTTTTCCGGACACTGGAAAAGCACATCGCTGCCATGTTTTGTGACCTGCCAGACAGCATCCTTTGCCGGAATTATTTCGTAATGGAAATCATATTCTCTATATCCTGTGCAAGCATCAGAATAACCATTTAAATCTCCATCATAAACCTTTGTGATATATCCGTTATTGAGACTATAAATAAAAAAAGAGCTGGCATATACGCCCGTTCCAGAGCCACTGAAAATTTCGAGTGTGAGTACTACATCGGGGCTTATGCCATTTTTTCTGTAGAGATGAACCTCACCCCCTATTCCCCGGGATAGGTTCTGATCACTGAATATAACCTTTTCTGTGTTGTGGTTGTAAGCAATCAGCAGACCATCCCATCGTGTAGAAAAGACCATTAGCAAGATATCATCCACTTGAAATTCCCACGATCGGATGTCCGAGCTGTTTGTTGCATCAAATGGAGCAATCAGCTCTTCTATTTTGTCTATATTTTCTAACTCAACAGGCAATATAATTCCGGTGGGTTCAATCTGGCCTCCATAAAGCAGGGGGACGGAGTATAAGAGGCTTGCGAGTATAATGAAAGTGCTTGAAGGTAACTGTGATCTCATGGCAAAGGGACTTGTCTGTGTAGAAGTTTAGCCAGAAAATGAACCAATGTGTTCTGTATGTTCTCATGTTTTGTTATGAAAAAAGACGGACAAAAAAAGATTTTTTAAAATATGAAAAATATTTCAAATGTCCGTCTTTAAAAACAGAGAGTGAAGTGTGGTGTAAAGTATATCGATAAAATGAGATTGTGAATAGCAACTAAAGGGAAACGTTATGGAACAGAAAGCATCAGAGAGTAATAAAAAGCAAGAATTTGTTTTGGAGTTTCTTCGCGACGAAGGATATAGACCGTCCTTAGATGATGTTGGAGATATTGCTTTTAAAAAGGAAGGAAGCTGGTTCTTTGTTATTTTGGATGATAACGATGAGCAATACTATCGAATATTAAAACCGGATTTCTGGTCAATTGATTCTCCAGAGGAATTGGAAAGAGCCTGTAAAGTTGCAAGCAAAAGTTCTGGCGGTACCAAGGTCAGCAAGGTTTTTTTGACGGAGGCACTTGACTCTGTTGTTGCTGTCTCAGAGTGTTTTCAACCAAATGTTGAGGCATTCACAGTAGTATTTGATCGTATGATGAGTGCTTTGCTGAGCGTTTCAAATGATTTTATTTATGAAATGCGACGTCTCAGGAGTGAGGATGAAACTGTGGAGGAAAATAATGATAATTTGCCCACGAAAGTACCTGTTCAATAGGGAGGAAGAATCCTTCAGGAGTTTGTAATGCTGAAGCAGCAATTGTTTGTTAGTGGTGTTTTCGTGAAATACCTGATT
>DAOWDZ010000232.1 GCA_030638765.1 Desulfocapsa sp. | reverse complement strand
GTAGAATAGTTGAGCAGGGAACATACGATGAACTTATGGGACAAAAAGGAGATTTTTATGAGCTTGCTCGAGCAGAATCCTGATTCTGATACTCTCAATCAACTCACTGATATTCAGGAGTTTTTGAATAGACTTCCTGTGTTTTCAGGTGCACCTGCGGGTGTTATGAGTCTTTTTGCGTATCTTGCCAAAAGAGAAGAATATACGAAGGGGCAGGTGATTATAAGCGAAGGAAAACGTTGCGATCGTTTTTTTCTCGTATTTTCCGGTGAGGTTGAGATTTACCAACATTATCATGAGCGGCGTTTCCACCTGCAACTGTTAAGCAGGGATGGTATGAATTGTTTTGGAGAACTGGCTCTGCTTGCGGAATTTAACTGGTTCTTTTCTGCCGGGGCATGGACTGATGTGGAGCTTTTAAGCATTAGTCGTGAGGCGTTTACCAAGGTTGTTGAGCGTTACCCTGGGTTTTATCAACATATGGTTCAAAAAATAATTAATCTCCGGATTGATCGCTTTTCTCATCAGCAAAATTATCTGATGAGCAATATTTCCCCGGATGCCTGGCGGGAACATCCGCCTGAAGAATAAATATTTTACGAGGCTAGGATGTCAGATAAACTGTATTCATTATATTATGTTGCCCTGCTACTGTTGATTCTGTCGCTGGGAGGGTGTGTTGCCATGTCATCATCCGGAGGTCTTCAGGTACGTCTGGAAGTTGAGCGTCTTTTTGAAGAAGGCACCATACTGGAGGATCATGTTTATTACACGGAAGGGGGAGAGGTTGAACCCGACACTATAATTGCTATCTCAAAGAGTTATCAACTCCAGACAGAATATTGGATCAAAAGAGAGTGGACTGCCAAGATTCTCGAAAAAGCAGTTTTCTGGATGCAAATTGAAGAGTTTGGGTTTTGCAGTCATGATGGTGGGGTACTGATTGCCCCCGATGGACAGCAGATAGGTGTATGGTATTCAAGAAAAGATTTTTCCACGATTCGCCAACCGCGTCCTGGGATAGTGGAGGTCTTTCCTTTTGTGTATGGTGCTGGTTCTCCCTGTCAGCATCAGGCAAAAATGGATGATCGGTAATATAAGTGATTGCTTATTTCTGTATTATTTCTTTGATCTACAACAAATAACGATGCACTAGAATACGTGACAAGCTATTCCGTATAATTACCAGTGGCATACTCAATACCAGACAAGGCAATAAGGTACCCATAATAGGTAACCACAAGCTCATTTCTCGATCTCGTCAGGCTAAGTTGTGCGTCATTATATTCAATGACGTCATATGCTCCTGAGTGATATCTTTTTTCTACAAGTGAAAGATTCTCTTTTGCAAGCTCCAGTGTCTGTAAAGCAATCTGTACACCTTCCTTGTTTTCTTTTGTGAGCAGATAGCTATCCATCACTTCTTTAACAACGACCAGATTCAAGTCTTGTATTTTTGCTCTCAGTTCAAGTACGCGTCCCTGGGCTTCTGCTGTAGACCCCTTCGTGTGAAATCCGGAAAACAGATCCCAGGTGCAGGCAACACCAACTTGCCAGCTGTCTCTATAGAGTGACAGGTCGGTATCATACTCATTGTATCGGGCCTTTGCAGAGATGGAAGGGAAATATCCCCCCTTAACTCTTCTTAGGTCAACTTTTGCACCTTCCAGGAGTTGTGTGATCTGATGAATGTCAGGTCGTTGCTCTAATGCTATATTTACCAGATTCTCAAGGGTGTCGGGAATAGGAGGCATTTTATCCAGAATATTATCTACAGTTACTTCATCACTGTAGATCGAGTGGTATTCTGAACTATCCAGAGAGTGGGTGCAGCTATCCGGTTTTTTACCCAATACCTGTACCAGAGCAAGCCGTGCTGTTTTCAAGTTATACTTAGCCCGTAAAAGGCTCATTTCGGCGTTTGAAAGTTCCACTTCAGCATTGATAACATCAATTTTTGTGCGTACACCGGCTTTGTAATAGGTCTTTGCTCTCTCAAGGTGTTCCTGAAAACTGTTAACGAGTTCAGTTGCCACGTCAATCAGGCGTCTTTTTTCAAGAAGAGTGTAGTATGATTGTTTTACCTGAAAAATAATGTTTTGAGTCTGTCTTGTGAGCAGATCATCGGATGCCTTCAGATTTGACTTGGCAAGTTTGATAGCACCGGATGTCTGACCAAAATCGTAGATGAGTTGTGAAAGACTTACTGAGCCGTAAGCAACGTCACCTTTTTCAATTTCACTGGGTTCATCCGTTATTTCCTCTTCCTCTGGGGGCAATTCCTCGACTTCTTCCTCAATTTCTTCCTCGATGGCGGGAATCATCTTCCTTTTTTCAGTATAATCTAAAGTCCCTTCAACGGTTAGATGAGGAAGGTAGCCTGACCATGCCTGGGTGAGCTGGCCCCGACTCTGCGCATGTTGCTGTTTGACAGCCTCAAGCATCTTGTTGTTTTTTAAGGCGATAGTAATGAGATCGTCAAGATTGAGAACAACGTCATTCGCTTCAATGTCGCGAAACATTGAAGTGGGGAGAGTGTACACTTCAACCAGTTTATTTATAGTTATGGTTGAGCCAGTTTCACTGGCGTTTGCGGAGCAAACCAGGACAGCAAGGAGAATAAAACTGAAAAAAGCAGTGTAGGAAGTACGGATCAGCATAATATATCACTATCTAACAGTTTATTAACCTGTACAGGCAGGATTTGAGATGAAACGAGTAAGAGTTTCGTAAAACAAATTATAACAACTCTATCATATTTGTCAGGATGTTAGCAATATTTTTTCTATTTACGTCATCTCGTTGAGCAATGTTGTAATTGTATCTTCAGGAACCGGCTTGCTGAAAAGGAATCCCTGCATCTCATCACAGTCGAAACGCTTAAGCAGATCAACCTGTGCAGCATTCTCAACACCTTCCGCGGTTACTTTCAGTTCCATGCCGTGTGCCATACTGATTATCGATTTTACCAATGTGGCATCTTTTTCATTCGTTTCAATATCAGCCAGAAAAGAACGGTCAATTTTAACATGAGTCAGTGGAAAATTTTTCAGATATCCAAAGGATGAATATCCTGTTCCAAAGTCATCAAGTGCTACTTGTGAACCAAGGGCACGGATTGCATGCAGGGTTTTAACAGAACTTGCCATGTTTTCCATGAGAGCACTTTCAGTAACTTCCACCACCAGATACGATGGATCAAGTTTGTTCGCATTTAAAATTTTGCTAATGGTGTTAGCGAGATCTTTTTGTCTAAACTGTTTAGGTGAAAAGTTCACTGCCATGCTACAGTCCGTTATTCCCATGTCGATCCATGTACGAGCTTGCCGGCAGGCAGTTGCAAGCACCCATTCCCCAATTTCTTCTATAAGTCCTGCATACTCAGCAACTGGTATAAACTCAAATGGTGGGATGAGCCCGACTTTTGGGTTGTCCCATCGAATGAGGGCTTCGACACCATTGATTTTACCGGTTTTTGTGTTGATTTTTGGTTGATAATGCAACAGAAATTCATCATTTTTAAGAGCCCTGTGAAGTTGGCTTTCAATTCGCAGATGTTTTCTTGATGCGGTGTTAATATTATTAGAGAAAAAGGAATAGCGATTAGTTCCTAGATTTTGCTGCGAGTGTCTTTTGGCGGCGGTGGCATTTTTTACCAGTTTTCCAGCGGATTTCCCATCATTTGGAAAAATAGAAATACCGATATTTGCAACCGCATAGATTTCATGCCCATCGATATGAAATGATTTTTCAAATGCGGACAGAATTCTTCTTACAATCCATGTAATTGCTTCTAACTTATCCAGATCGGTTAGCAGAATACCGAAGTCTTCCTGGTTAAGACGTGAGATTGTTGTTCCTGGCGAAGAAGGCAGGATCGCAACAGTATCAGACTGTCTCAGTATTTCTTCAAGTCGGATACTTATCTCTTTTATCAGTCGGTCACCAGTTTTGAACCCAAGAACTTCATTGACACGCTGAACAGCATCAACGGACATTGCCAGTATAGCAACGGTGTTATCGTAATTTCGTCCCTTGGAGATTGTCTGTGTGATACGGTCATAAAACAGTGCTCTACCCGGTAGTCCCGTGACTGCATCGTAGACGGTGTTATGTTTTATTTCCTTGGCTCGCTCTTCTGCCAGTTCCTCCATTTCCTGGAGTCGAAAGGTTAAACGTTTAACATCGTTTTCTCTTGTAATGATTTGTTTTTGCTGGTCTTCTTGGGATGTTGCAAGGTCTTCGTCCAACTCATCCGCTAGACTCTCGTCTTCAGTGTCCAGAGATGCAAAATCATCAGTTTCTTCGTCTCCCCAGCGGACAACGCGATTTCGTCCGCTCTCTTTAGCTATGTAGAGAGCCTTATCAGCTTGATTGATGAGTTCACTAGGATCAACAGCGTTAGTAAGGAGTGATGACACCCCAAAGCTCATAGTGATCTGAACTCCGGTGGAGGTGTCTGCTTTGATCGCCTTACGGATTCGGTTACTGATTTCAGCAGCTTTTTCGATGGGAATATCCGGAAGTGCAATACAAAATTCTTCCCCTCCGTAGCGACCTACCAGATCAGCATCCCGACAGTTCTTCTTGAGTAAGGCAGACACCATTTTGATAACTTCATCTCCGGTGGCATGGCCATACCGATCATTGACCATTTTAAAGTGGTCAATGTCACACATGATACATGATAACTCAAGATCACCCTGTTTTGCATCGTCGAATATTGTATTAAATTGGCTGTTAAGTGCCCTTCTGTTGAGAAGGTGAGTCATTGGGTCGTGGGCGGCAAGAAATTCCAGTTCCTTGTTTTTTATCTCTACCTTTTCAGTGGATACCTGGAGCTGGTCAACTGTCTGGCTGAGCTGCTGATTTTTTTCTTCCAGCTCGGTTATGTCATCAAGTGTTACCAGAACCCCCCGGCGATTTCCCTCACCATCACGAATTGGTGCAGCATTGACCAGAAAGGTGATGATATGCTGGTCGGACCTTGCAAGGATTAAACGACTGCCCATTATGCTTTTATTCTTGTCAATTACCTGATTCCATGGGAGTTGTTTCTTCTGTTTTGCAGATTTGTAACCATCCCATTTGAGCTCAGATCCTTTTGTTCCCATCAGCTCTGAGGTTGATTTACCGAGAACTTCAGAGAATGATGAATTAACCATAACAATCTGTTCTTTTTCATCAAGAATCATCACTCCTTCTTCGAGTACATCAAATGCAGCCTGTACTCTGTCAGGAATAACTGCTGAAGGATCAAGCTCGCGCATGGTTCGTTTGATTAATAAAAAATAACCGGCAAACCCTGTGCAGGTAACAAAAATAATCAGGCTGAGATAGGAATTTTTAAATCTTGTCAGGAAATCGTTAACCCATAGCGATTTAAAAGAGACCTCCATTGTTGCAAAATGTTCAGCTCCTTTGAGTATGGGCACGAGAACATGGGTTGGCGTTGAATGACCATCAGGGTTTACTGTCCAGTGAAGCATGTGCTCACCGGCTTCAGCAAGTATATCTCCCTCATCTGTTCGTATGGCAGCGGACAACATGTTGTTATCTCTTTTAACCAGGTCGCTCAGGGTGTCTTTTATGAGAAGAAGGTCGCCCTTCATGGCAGCGGTGGAAAATTGTATTGCCAATGATTCAGAAAGGATTTTTCTGGATTCAAGCATACCTTTAGTTCGGTCAGGTGCAAGACCCAGCAGCTGACTAAGGAGAAGCAGGCTGACTGTCAACGAAACAAGACCTAAGCTGATACGGAAGGTGGGAGTTAATTTCATTATTGGTTCTCTTTTTCTTTGAACAGATCTTCTGCTTTTTGATCATTGCCCATAACTGACGGAGAGACAACATCTGCGGCAGATCTGAAATGTGCCAGGAGTTCTCCTTTCGGAATTGCCAGAATGGCAACGGGGTCAAAACCTTTCCATAACGGAACAGTTGCCAGGAAACTGGATAACAGAGAGCCGGATTGTAAGAGATAACTTGCTGCTCCAACCATAACAGAAATGGAGATTCCATTGGCGATATACAGTGTAACTTTTTGTTTTGATGACTGTTCTTCAAAGGACGAGTCCATGTCCGTTTTCATTGCATCAAGTTGAGTGAGCAGAACGTCCTCATCAAGAACAAGTCCATCCACTTTTGATAATGCCTGATAAACAGGGGCTGCTGAAACAGGAGATGCGGTGAAATCCAACACACCTTTCATGGAGTTCCTTAACATTTCAAGCAGCATTTCGGTACGGCGTTCCATTCTGGGTTGATTGGAGGTATTCCTTGAACCATCATCCTGATAGGTAGATATATTTGAGGCAAAATTCTCTGGTATTGTTGAAGTGTCACTCTGAAATAGAACTGTATCGCTTGTGTCCGTGTAAGTGTCGACTGGGATGCTGGTAGTAGCTTCTCCGTCATCATCATCGTCATC
>DAOWDZ010000161.1 GCA_030638765.1 Desulfocapsa sp. | reverse complement strand
TGGAGCAGGAGGCATAGCCTCTTTTATCCCCCTTATTTTAATATTTGGTGTCTTTTACTTTATGCTTATCAGACCTCAGCAAAAACAGGCTAAATTGCAACAACTGTTTCTTGACGAGCTCAAAAATGGCAACAAGGTCGTTACCAAGGGCGGAATCCACGGAACAATCACAGGCATTACCGATAGTGTTGTTACTCTGGAAATTGCTGAAAAAGTACGCATTAAAGTAGCACGTCAATCCATTGCCAGCCCTCTTACCAAAGAAGGTGTCGCACCTCCCCCAACCAAAGCTGGTGGCTGAGGAATCGGCGGTTGCTGATTTTCTACAGTCTGTAGAACAGGATTTAAAGGCAGGATCTCCAATGGAGATTTTGCCTTTTTTTATGCCTGTTCATAAGTACCACCATCCCGTTTATTTTTCATAGGGCGCAATAACTTCCCCGTCACGTTCTTCTTCTACTTCAACATCCTCATTGACCATATCAAAGATAGGTGTCACAAGATAAGCAGGTAGAGCCAATGTTCGAAAAAGCATCTGAAAAGGCACTGTTACCACTTCCTGGAAGGTTGAATTCTCCACCTTGGGATCCAGTAAATCTCCTGTCATCTTTACAGTAATGGAAGGGCTCTTCTTTTTTCCCACAAGAATATAACCAATAAGAGGAATCTTAGTCATATTATCCTTTGCCCGGGTAATAAGATTCAAATCCATAGCAATTTCTTCATTTATAAAATCAATCCAGCCATTACCGGCTATACGCATTTCAGATGAATCAAGCCCTAGCGTCTCAAATGTTGCAATTCCATTTTTTACTTTCATCCCTGCAACAAGATCTTTTACTGCCAAACCTTCGGTACTATAGGATGGCAGATTAAACGTCACAAGAGCCGGGATGGTATTCACCATAGCAAGTACATTGTTTAATGTTTTGAAATCCTTCAAAACAGTGTCTTCTATCTTGACCATTGCGGTGAACTCTTCAAAAGATCCCTTTGCAGCAAATTTCATGGAACCTTTATGAAAATCCATCCCCGCCAGCAACCCATTCATAAAAACATTATTAAGCCCCTTTCCCGTCAAAGAAAAATATTTCCCTTCCACATCACAAGAGATAGCCCCTTCTCCATGTTGCAACTCTAGGGTCGTCTTTCCGTCACTGTATTTGAGATTTAAATCATCGGCTAGAACCTGCATGTCCTCTTTAAAAAAGAGGTTTGTCCTTTTCGAATCAAGCTGCACGTCCATTGTAAATTCATCTTCTGAATGAGAAGCCACTGCTTCAGGAAGATCTTTCAAGAGTTGTTTAATGGCAGGGATGTTAAAGGAGAGATCCCTGCTTGAAATCATGATTCCATTATCATACACAATCTCCATATCCTGGTTGACTGTTGCCCGGAGAATATTTTCGTGGAACTCCCCACTAATGTGATAGTCTGTCTGGGGAACTCCATCCTTCAGCAGTAGGGAGTAATCATAGGGGATATCAGCTGACAGGTGATATCCTCCATCTTCTTGAGAGGCAACAGCGAGACGACCATCCTTCAACAGATACTGCTGCAACAGTGGAGAATGCTCATAAAGCGCACTCAAGTCATCCAGTTGCAGAATCCAGCTTTTATCTTTTTCACTAATGCTGAAGTTCACTGCAAATTCAGGAATTTTAACAAGTAGTGTCTCCTGGTGTCGTTCAACCTTTATGGATATTGCCTTTGGGGAAGAAAGAAGTTGACCAACATCTTCATCTTTTATTTCAAGATCTTTCAACACGAACTCCCCGCGCTGAAGAAGATTATCAAAATAGCCTGTAAAAGTGGCATCAAAAAAATCCCCAAAGGACGCCCTTCCTCGTGTTACAGAGATTAGTGTATCTGAAATTCTAAATTCAGAAGGATAAAGAGTGACGGGAATAACACCTAAAGTCCAATACGACTCCTCAGAGGTTTGAATGGTCAAGCCCTTGTCGTACAGTATAGACACATCATCAACACTCTTTTGAAGCTTCAAATCCTTTATTTGGCACTGTTTGAAGTCACTCTTCAAATTCAAACTCTGTTCTTTTAACGAAAATGTTCCGTATGTTTCGCTGGACACAAAGGGAAGGTATGAAATCGGCGTGGATGAGATCACACCTGAAAGAGTATCCCGATAAATGGGAGCACTGAATGCCCCGATATTCAAAGGAAATCCACCCAGATACCAGAATGATTCTGTAGCAGTAACAGTTGTACTTGCAGGGGTAGTTGAAAAATTGAGCGTCGGGTTCTTCTTCGATCTGTTAAGGGTTAATTTTGAATTTCCGAGTTCAATCGCAGTTTCCTGTAGAATAATATCAAAATTGCCAATTTCAGCAGTCGCATCAAAAACGCCTGTAACATCAACCGAAAACAGTTGACCAAAACTAACCTGCAGGTGTTCGATGGTGATTATATCAGTATCAAGTTCGAGATGAAGGTCTTCAACAATAAATGTATCTCCATGAAAAACGACCCGCCCCTCATCAATCAAAAAAGTACCATCGGCCTGAACCAGTTCGGTATTCAGGTTTATGGAAAGTAGTAACTCGACAGAAGTTTTCCCCTCGGACTGCAGAAACGGCAATGGGATGCCATACGTTTGCAACAGATCCACAACTTCCTGACCGGCCTGTGCCAGAGTCCGGATATGTGTTGTGAGAAGAATATTATCAGGGTCATTAAAATTGATATCAAGCCATGAATCCTGTCCATCATTTCCATAAAATCGTGTTTCATGGGGAAGAATAGTCAGAACACCTTTCTTGAAAAACAGATCAGTATAATCTGATTGGATTGCCTCAAAACCTGGCGCGAATATATACTGGCAGCCATCTATCCTTATTTCAGCAACAAAAGTTTCAGCAATAGCCATGGGATCTTCCCATGGAAAATGACCTGCAAATGATTTCAGATTATATCGTGTTCCGGAAAGGTAATCAGTGATCCACTTTTGAATGGAAGGATCAAGCTCAAACAGATCCACAAAGGGGGTGATTTTTGTTATTATTCCAGCCTCTTTCCCTTCAAAAGAAAGTTGATTTTGATCCATATTCACCGAAAGTGCCAGCGGTAAGGATTCTGCCAGATTTATATCGAATGTCCCCTCACCTCTTTTACTGTTCAGATCAAAATGGATGTTTCCTGTGGCCCGAGAATTGAACTGCTCGCTTTTTAATTGCTGTATGTCAGCAATAAGAACATTTGCATCCTTCCTTACAGTTGCGCTGAAAGTAATTAACTCACTGGAGAGATTAAGTTTTGCAGAAGATCCTTCATAGGAAAAGTTGCCTTTAATATCACCTACACTGATATTCTCAATGGTGATCTTTGCAAACAGACTTTCAGCCCATCCTAGAAGAGAAACTGCTTTATTGATGGAATGAGGATCAAAGAATTGTCTATTGGGTTCGTCATCCTGTTGCATCTCAATAGTAAAATTCTCAACTACCATGTCCAGCCTGGTATTCCACTGGAACGATATATTACTGAGCAAAACACCTTCAACGCTAAACTCGTTAACGTGAATTCCTTTTTTGAGAAGTAATGCACCGCTGAGCAGCACAACACAGGACAGTAATAAGAAGATCAGAAAAAAACGTTTCATTCCTTATCTTCCTGTTTAAAATCGTTTGACATTTCTATCCTTGACTCGTCAGATCTGAAATATGTCTCTTATTTACTGGAAAATGATCAGCTACAATTTCTTCAACTGTTTTACTGGTGGATAGATAACCAAGATCAACGGTATGATACCCTTCCACCGTCAATCGTTCCTGCAGGCCAGCCATGGAGCGAAGAGTCCTGCCCATGCCATGGACAAGGACAATGCACTCATCAAGCGCTTTGTCAGCTGCTGGTTGTTGTATGATTAGGCTACTCTTACTGCAGCCGCCAATTGCTATGCTGAGAAGAACGGTCAGGAACAGAAATCCCAACAAGAAGATATATTGAAAATAAAACGGTAAATGAAGATGCCTGTTAAACAGTTCCATGATCCCACTAGAATACAGAACGAAATTTCACAGTCAACCGCTAATCTTTACTCAGTTTCCTGGAACATATGCACATCCTGCTGAGGATAAGGGAAAGAAATACCCTTTTCATCAAAGGTGAGCTTGATGCTTTCAGTCAAAGCAAGCCGCACATCCCAGTAATCTGCTGTTTTAACCCAGGGGCGAACAATAAGGTCCACACTTGATGCTCCAAGTTCAGCCACCGCAATAGCAGGAACCGGATCTGTAAGAATCCTGGAATCCGCCTTCACCAAATCCTCAAGGGTTGTTTTGGCAAGACGAATATCATCGTCATAGCCGATGCCAACAACCATATCAATACGTCGGGTTTCTTCTGCATTGATATTGATAATAACAGCGGCTGTGATTGTACTGTTTGGAACAATGATTTTCTGGTTATCAGCAGTCAAGATGATCGTACTGAAGATATCAATCTGCTGAACCTGACCAGTCACACCACCTGCTGTAACAACATCACCAACTTTAAAAGGCCTGAACAGAATAAGCATTACTCCAGAGGCAAAGTTAGACAAAGAATCTTTCAAAGCAAGACCAATAGCAAGACCTGCTGCACCAACTATAGCAAGAAAAGAGGTTGTCTGAATACCCAGTTCTCCAGCTGCAGCGATAACAACACCTGCAAAAAGAACATAATAGATCAGCTTACCAAGGAAACGGCGTAGAGTAGTATCAACCTCTGATCTCTTCAAAGCTTTATCAGCTATACTTGTGATCCACTTGGCAATCCAGCGTCCAACAACAAAAATTACCAGAGCCATGATAAGGTGTGGGCCATTCGCCAGAGCCCAGTCTTTTGCTATTTGTACAATTTTCACATAGGTATCAATATCTGCAGCATCACCAGGTAAAGCTGGTATTGTTAGAGCCTCTTTTTCCACTTTTTCAGCTGCAGCATAAACTGTGTTAGAAAGTACACCTGCAAGTGAGATTAAACCCGCTGTAATATTACATATTTTTAGCATATTCTTCATACCAGAAACCTCTTATTTCATAGGAAAAATTGTTTTTAAATATAAAACACGGAACATAGCATAAACAAAACAGGACACGCAAGAGAATAGTTATCACTACCGCAAAGAACAGCTGCTTTAATGGGGTTTTAGATGCGTTTCTCTTCTATTGCATGACACGCAACATGGGTTCCGGGTGATTCAGGAACCAGCAGGAGTACAGGAATTTCATGCCTGCAACGATCATCTGCATGAACACAGCGGCCATGAAAAACACACCCCGAAGGAAGGTCAATGGGGGTGGGGATTTCACCGGGCAACTTAATATGCTTTTGTTTTTTGCCACCCACTTGCGGAATGGCTGAAAGCAACGCTCTGGTGTAGGGATGATATGGCGTATTGTATAATTCTTTGGTGCTCGCAAGTTCACAAAGGGTACCAAGGTACATAACGGCAACACGGGTGGCCACATGTTGCACCACGGAAAGA
>DAOWDZ010000167.1 GCA_030638765.1 Desulfocapsa sp. | reverse complement strand
CTCGGAAATAGTTCTGCTTGGCACCTTTGCAATCACCACCTTTCCAGCTCATGTTATAAAGGCAACCAGCTCAACATTAGTTACAAGAGCATATTACGGAGAAATTCCTGCTTTTCCTATTCCTCATTATGTTCTGGTTAATCCCTTTGTTGAAATCCCGCTTTACAGTTTGCTGGCAGTCATTATTGGACTGATTGCTGTATTATATATCCGTGTTCTTTACTGGGTTCGAGACAAATATGACGCCTTACCAATGCATCCACAGCTCAAACCGATAAGCGGTGCATTTCTCCTTGGCTGTATGGCCATGGCGTACCCTCAAATCATGGGAGATGGGTACAATTTCATTGAAAGTGTCCTCAATGGTGAAGGAGCAATTCTACTTCTCTTTGTCCTCGTTTTTATGAAGATTATTGCTACTTCCATCACTCTCGGATCTGGTGGTTCAGGAGGTGTTTTTGCTCCAGCACTCTTTATTGGTGCTATGATCGGTGGATGTTTTGGCCACGTTGCCAATTTTATATTCCCCTCTTTTACAGCAGACCCGGGTGCATACGCAACAGTTGGCATTGGAGCTTTTCTTGCCGCCTCGACACACGCCCCCATGACAGCCATTTTCCTTCTTTTTGAGATGACGGGTAATTACCTCATTATTATTCCCATTATGCTGACCTCCATCATTGGTGTAATGGTCTCCAAAAAATTCAATCATGACTCCATCGACACAGTTGATTTCACACGTGAAGGAATCGACATCCATGAGGGACGTGAAGCCGCAATCATGAAGTCCGTCCGTGTTGGTAAGGCTATCACAGAGGATGTTGATTTTATTTCAGAACGTGCCAATATCAATCATCTTCTCGAAATATTTAGAATGGCTAAAAGCAGCTTTTATTTTCCGGTTGTTGATGATTCCGGTAGAATGACAGGTATTATATCCATGCAGGATGTGAAGAATATTCTGCACAGGGCCGAAGAAGAACGGGTCTGTTATCTGGTGGGGGGCATCTGCAGTAGAGATGTAATTATGCTTACACCGGATGATTCGCTCTATACAGCGATGCAACTTTTTGACGTGAAAGGAATTGAGGAGATTCCGGTTGTCGAAGATTTAGAGAATAAATGGGTTGTGGGAATGCTGAAACGCCGTGATGTAATTGCCGCCTATAACCATGAAGTCCTGAAAAAAGGAATTAGTGAAAAAGCAGAAACCATTCGGATTACTTGTGGGGGCTAAGATTTAACGAACACGCCCACAAGTAACCAGGACACCAGAGAAGATCAGTTGACGAGTGCATCCCCAACCACTTTACTCAGTTGAGAAATCGAATAGGGCTTTTTAATAAAGCCACTAGCGCCAAGCTTAAGAGTATCCCTCACATCATCCCCCTCTGAAAAACCGCTGGCAATGATTGCCTTCTGACCAGGACGAATTTTCAGAATTTCTTTGTATGTCTGGTAGCCATTTATGCCGGGTTCCATCAACATATCCAGCACTATCAAATCTACGGGGTTATCCTTTACAAATTCAAGCGCCAATTCACCGGAACTCACCGAATCAACGACATAGCCACAGGATTCCAGCATCTGACTGGCAATATCTCTTAACTGGAATTCATCATCCACCACCAGCAAATGTTCTCCATTGCTTGATCTCACTTCTTTTTTATCAGCTTTTCGTCGCATAAAGTTTTTATTATGTATCACCGGGAAGTAGAGATAAAAACACGTTCCCTTTTCACTACTTTCCACCAACACCTTCCCATTATGATCTTCCATGGTATTCCAAACCACAGCCAACCCTAGTCCGGTACCGCTTCTTCCCATTTTTTTCTTCGTATAAAATGGTTCAAAAATATGTTTCAGATCATCTTCCAATATTCCGGATCCAGTATCCTGAATACTCAGCACCACATACTCTCCAGCAGAGATACCATGCTTGAGTCCCTTGGTGTCATCAACAGAAACATTAAAAGTGGAAAGAGTGACAGTTCCTTCATCAGCCACCACTTCAGCTGCATTTATAACTAAATTCATAAGACATTTTTTAACATGCACAGGAGAGCAGGAAATAACAGACTGTTCTGCCTTAAATTGAGAATGATACCTTATACCTGGATACAGCCTCATAAGATCCTCACACTCTGGAGATTTTATATATTCAGCAATGAGCTCGTTAAGGTTATGGGTTTCTCTAATGCTGGCGGCACCTCTTGCAACAGTCAATAAATCGGCAACCACAGTTGCAGCTCTTTGACCTGATTCATGAATTGCCGTAAGGGGTTTTCTTAAGTCACTATTTTCTGGCAAGGTTTTTAAGAGCAACTCAGGGTACCCTACGATTCCTGAAAGAATATTATTCAGGTCGTGTGCAACACCACCAGCCATCAGACCTATGGCCTCCATTTTTTTTGATCGCTGAAGTTGTTCTTTCTTTTTATTCGCAGAAGTCACATCACGAATGGTGCCTTTAATTTTTGATGGTTTACCATCCTTATCAAAGGCAAGTTCAGCATTAAAAGAAACATCATATGGTTCACCATCTTTCCCTTTAAAAACCAATTCTAATCCCCTCACATTACCTTCTTTTTTCAGGGGAGTTAAAAGCAATTGGCGATCATTAGGATTGTTATATAAGAGGGAGGTGTTTTCACCGGTAAGTTCTTTTTGAGAATAGCCGGATAGATTAAGACACGAAGGACTGCAATAGGAAATAATTCCATCAAGTTCAGTTTCAAAGTAAACATCGGTGATGTTTTCAATAATTCGACGAAATCGATCCTCACTCTCATCTTTTGCCTGCTCAGCATTTTGACGAGCTTCAACCATTTGATTAGCCGATAATGCAAGATTCTCGAATTCCCGAAAAGAGACTTTTTCCTGCGGAATAGTAAGTTGTTCAAAGGCTGATTTCTTAAAGAATTCAGTAAACAGATCAAAATTATTTCTAATTTTCCTGGCAAACAGCCAGATTAACAGGTAAGAAAAAAGTAACACGATGCAGAGAACCACAATTATCTGAATGGATATTTGATAAATGGCTTTTTTTAAAGCTTCTTCTTGGCTGGCAATTTCATCTTCTATGGAATCGACATAAACACCTGTCCCTACATACCAGTCCCACCCTGGGATCAAAGCACTATAGCTAATTTTGGGGTCTGCTCTTTGTCCTTTTAATTTAGGCATTACATAGTTAACAAACCCACCACCGTTTTTTGCCTTTTCGATAAGTTCCTGTACTATTTTCAATCCATTTTCATCAGCCACATCCCACATATTTTTCCCTTTACCGGGACCCTACAACACAACTCCTTTTAGAGTTCCTACAAACACATATCTTCCGTCAGAAAGACTGTTATTCTCTATCCTTTCAATGACTTCCTTCTTTATTCTATTTTCTTCATCGTTGAGATAAGTACCATTTCCAATCACCCAATCCAATGGTTGAAAATACTTAACATAGGAAACCTTGAGAACACTTTCGCCGGGTGATGTTTTTCTATTCCAAGAATACGTAGAAAAACCTTCTTTTGCTTCAGATCGGGCAACAGCCAGTATATCTTTTACTAAATATTTCCCATTACT
>DAOWDZ010000059.1 GCA_030638765.1 Desulfocapsa sp. | reverse complement strand
TTTGGATTGAGTGAATCGATGGCATCAATGAGGATGTCGGGGGCTGGTTGCAGTATAATATCGAGTGTTTCTTCTGCTGCAAAGACCTCCAGTGCTTCCACGTGGCATTTTGGGTTTATAAGAGCGATACGCTCCTTGGCAACTGTAACTTTCGCTCGGCCAATGCTGTTCTCAAGAGCCAATATCTGGCGGTTTATATTAGACGGCTGAATGGTATCAAAGTCAACAAGTCGTAGTCTTCCAATCCCTGCTCGTGCAAGTCCCTCCGCAGCATATCCACCCACTGCTCCAATTCCTACAATGGTGACCATAGCGTTTTGCAGGGTTTTAAATTTTGTGTCACCTAGGAAACAGCGTGTCCGTGAAAAACGTTCCATGTAAGTATTGATTCGGGTTGTTTTTATTGTCTTATGAAAAAGAATTCTCCGCCATTATGGCCTGCTTTCTTTATGTCAGAAAATTCTGGTGTCTGGTCAGAGTTTAGCCTTACAGGTCTCCGTATCTGTCTGAAAAGATGTGTCGAACCCAGAATGTCAGTATTTTCCTGGAGAAGGTCTATCAGTGCTTGGGCAAATACAGAATGATCAGGAAAAATGCCAGCATCTGAAACGGGCTCTATTCCACCGGAAGTAATGGCTGAACGTGATTTTCTTTTTATTACACGGTCTCTATATGCAGGATTGTTCAGAGATACAGGCTTAATGCCACGGGTGAGGGTTCCTGAGTAGCAACTATCTGCAATGATGAGGATGTGTCGGGCTTGTAATGCTCTTAATGTCGCTGTAATTGAGGAATTTGAGACCCAATTTACCTTGTTGTTTTCTGCAGCATCTATCGGGAGCCAATAACCTTCCTCTTCAAGCTGATCCAGCCAGCCATGGCCCGCGAAATAAATCAATAAGTTGTCATTTTCAGTGAGGGTTTCCCGGTAATATTGAAATGCCAATAAAATTTCTTCACGTGATGCATTGATAAGTATTTTATTGGAAAATCCATAGTGATCTTCAAGAACTTTTGCAAAGATGTTCGCATCGTTTGTGGCAGTTTTTAAATCTTCAAGGTGATTGTACTTATTGTTTCCGACTATCAGTCCGTAATATTTTCCAAATTTTGATAAATCATCATGGACTTTGACGATGGTTTTCTTCTGAGGGAGTACTTTTATGGGAAGTACTGGGGCGGGTATTCTTCTGTTAGCAGTTAAAATAAATTTGAGAATTTTCCCCTGGTTGATAGTTTCAACAGAATCAATTGTTTCGTAATCAGGCTTGGCAATTTTTATATTCAATTTTCCAGTGTCAACTTCTATGCTCAATGGTGTTGACCCTTTGAGTTTACCGTTAATAAAAACAGTTGCATCTGGTTTGTCTGTTTCAATTACTAAAAGATGACGAATCTTTTTTAAGTCTACAGAAACAGTATTGGTGGATGAGTTTATCTGGATAGTTTTATTTTTGGCAATGTATCCCTTTTTCTTGAATTCAAATTGATGTGATTTTGTGTCTAAATTTGCGGATAGTGGTGTGTGTCCTATGAATTTTCCATCAAGATATACTTTTACTTTATCGACATTGGTTTTAACTGATACCATTGTAGAGTTTGATGTCATGTCATAATTAAAAGAGGTCTTTCCCTGAGCGACATAGATTTTTTCATAGAGTTTGTCGTATCCATCTTTTTCAATTTTTAACCAATATCCTTTTTCACGAAGATGGAGTGTTAGTGGCGTTTTTCCTTTATGGGTATTGTTTATATATGCTGAAGCTCCCTGGGGGGATGAATTAAGGGTAACTTTAAGAAGAGGCATCTCTGCCTGGCTAAATTCAAGCTTTTTAAAGATACAGCGACAACATTTACAGTTGGTGGTTCCGCCGGTATCATATCCGAAACCAAGTTTGATTGTATTGTTACCAGGAGTGAAATCAGCACTTTTTATTTTCAGGAGGTAGGTTTGACTGGCCGGAGATTCAGGGATGGATACTTGATAAAATCCTGAGAAAAAAGAATCATTAATTTGAACAAATGGTGAATAGCCATAAAACCCGCGTCTATCGTCTCCATTTTTCCATTTTGAATATGTTTTGCTTTCAAACTCTAAGGATAGAAGTATCGTGTCGTGATTGTTTAAAAAATTTGCAGGTAAGTTGACAGATACAAAATGATCCTCACCTTCCAGGCAGGTTTTCATCGATTTGACTAGAGGCTCTCTGTAATCAGGCCAATGAGATTCGAATGCTAAAACATTGCTTGAAGTAATGAAAAAAAACAGATTAAACGATATGAGATGATACAGTATTTTGAGAAACATTCTGCTGTTCCATGGTGAGATTTGTTTAATGATAGGCCATTGATGGGAAGGTACTTTGTAGAGAAAATAAAGTACCCTCCAGGGTTGTCGTATGCGTTTTTGTGTTTTCTTTTGATAATATGAAAGATACAAGCTGGTATTTTTATGCTATTAGAATCGAAAGCCAATATTCATATAAGTTGAAAATTGTGAACTTATGGATTCAACGTCAATTACTCCATCCGGTGTACCATACGTGGATTGAGTTTGTCGTCCGTCAACATCGATTTTGGTGTAATGGATACCTCCTTCAAAGAACCAGGAAGATAAAAAGTCATAAGTACAGGCTAAATTAGCCATTATTGCAGTGCCATCCATTTCACTTATTGAAACTTTTACCGGTACACGTTCCAGGTGATGGTCTTCATCCTGAGCATCTGTATAGGGTGAAAGAGCCAGGCTTCCTGATATTTGGAAATTAGGGGAGAAGCGGTGTTCTGCACCAAAGAGCAGGTAAGGCATATTGTAGGTGATTTCATAGGTAATTCCCACGCTGTCATCTCCATAGTACTCAAGTCCAGGGTATCCGGAAGGGGAATACTGACGTATCAACTGGCCTTCAAATTGGAAGTTCTGGTAATGGTAGCCGGCTCCTGCGTAGAGTTGCCAGGACTGTCGTTGCATAAATATCCATTCAAAATCAATATCGAAGATGAACGCATCAAAACTGGAGATGTTAGATTCTGAATACACATCAAGTTGATCTGGGTTGGAGGCGGTCAGCCAGTCTTTATCAATCAGGTGGCTGTTGGGGGTAGTCATGTCTGTTTTTATCGTTCCGTTGATACGAAAATGGGGACTAAGGTTCAGTTGAGCATCAAGTCTGGCTAGGACAACATTCAGGGGCCATTCTAGCTCGCTGATGGGAAAATGAACAGTTTGTGAAGTTCCATCGGAATAATTTATGGCTCCGCCTATTGAATATGTTGTATCGCCTGACATGAAATCACTTCCAATGGAAATGTC
Organism: Desulfocapsa sp.; assembly: GCA_030638765.1. Next base: position 866 of record DAOWDZ010000059.1, on the reverse strand, counting down.
AAATATGCTGGAGTCAGAAGAACTTCTGGTGGCACTCTGTGCTGAAGGCGCAGTGAATGCTATGCCTGAGTGAAGAAGGCCAAGTGCTAAACCAAGAGCGATAGTTTTTTTCTTTCCTGCCCGTTTCATCTGTGTGCCCCCTGAGTCAATGTGGAAAAAACTTTTTAGGTGAAGGTCGTTTTCAGCTTAAACGCAGTGTGCTGAAGATATTTCGGTGGTCGTAATGTTTGCTTTAATACTATTTATATCATTGCTATCCTAACTTTATCTTAAAGTATCTCTATTGGCGAGAACTAATCAAAAATTGAACACATTAAGGAGCGTAAGTTTTAGGTGTGCCACGTTTGAGATTTTTTTCCATCATTTGTAGAATAAGAATTCCTGTCAATTTGTTTATTTTTATATTCTAAAGAGACTCTTGAAAAAGTGGTAGGAAAAACAAATTTGAGGCTTTTGTTCTATTTATCTCTTTGCTTGACCTCCCATTCCAGTTGCTATACAATAGGTTAGCATTGTGTTTTTGTTTCTACTTATGTTCTTGATATTAAAATAGATTGTCAATGTGGGTTGCGTCATGAAAGAAGGTGTTGAAGCTAATAGAAAAGCTATAGCTAAATTTATTAAACGAATGCCCAGCCTTTCCACAACCGTGGGAAAGGTTATGGAGATTTGTAGTCGTACTGATGCCTCTTCGAATGAGTTGAATAAAGTGATTTCACTTGACCCGGTTCTCACCGGACAGGTTTTGAAGCTGATTAATTCAGCCTATTATTCTCTCGTCAATAAAGTTACCTCACTTACTCGTGCCATCACCATGCTTGGTATGAATACAGTGAAAAATATGGCACTGAGTACTGCCATTATCC
>DAOWDZ010000240.1 GCA_030638765.1 Desulfocapsa sp. | reverse complement strand
GATGCTAAAAGAAATTTTGAAAGTAACTTAGCACTAAATTGTAAAACAAACCCTAAAGAATTTTTTAGATATACAGGAAGTAAAAGGAAGGTAAAAGACTTGATTGGTCCTCTAGAGCAGTGTTTCTCAACCTGGGGGTAAATTACCCCCCGGGGGTAATTTGAGCTTTTTTGAGGGGTAACGGTGGGGTTTGCCAGTGTTGCGTCTTGGAGTGTGGGCGTGTGCTGCTCTCGTCAGTAGAATGGGTCTTGTGTAGGTGTACGGTGCTCTCGTCAGTAGAAAGGGTTTTGTGCTTACTTGTGGTGTTATTGTTAGCAGTGATTCTTCAGGTTTTAAATTAGTTTGCGTTGCTAACATAGTGTGTTTTTATTATTTCAGATTACTGATTACTGAACATTATGTCTAAAAAGCGTAGTTATTCTGAAGCGTTTATCGCCCACGGGTTTGTTAATCTGCCACAAGCCGGAAGCGACCGACCACAATGTGTCATCTGTAACAAAGTGTTGACAAATGAAAGCCTAAAACCGTCGAAACTATCCAGTCATTTGCAGAAGTGCCACCCCGAAGTGCAACACAAAGATCAGGCATACTTTGAACATCGTGCACACCAATTAAAAGGGATACAGTTCGGTCATTCCAGTGCCCCAGCTCAAAGATTGCTCGCAGCAGTTGAAGCATCTTATATTGTTGCGTACAAGGTAGCACAACAGGAGAAGTGTCACACGATTGCAGAAAGTCTAATTATGCCATGTGCCAAGGAGATGGTTACCAAGATGTGTGGAGAGGACCAAGCAAAGAAACTGAGTGCTATTTCTGTATCAAATGATACGATTCGCCGAAGATTAGACCACATGGCTGCATATGTGCTTTCTCAAGTCGTGGATGAAGTGAAGGGAAGTTCATACAACATGTTCTCATTGCAGTTTGATGAATCAACAGATGTGGCCAGCTGTGCTTTGTTACTGGGATTCATTCGATATATTCACATCAACACAATTAAGGAAGAATTTTTGATGTGTGAGTCACTGTCAACGAGGACAAAGGGGGAGGATGTTTTCAAAGTGGTAAACGACTTTTTCCTGAAACATGGATTGTCCTGGAATGCTGTGCAGCAGGTATCTGTTGATGGGGCGCCTGCCATGATGGGAGGTGTCAAAGGATTCAAGAGGTTTGTCAAAGACGAAAACCCAGACATATTGATTGATCATTGTACTATCCATCGATATTCGCTCGCATCCAAAACGCTTCCTGCTGGATTGAAATCAGTGTTTGATCAATTGGTGAAAGTTGTTAACTTCATCAAATCACAAGACCTGAATTCGCGCGTGTTCAAGGAGCTATGCAAGGAAATGGGTGAAAGGTATGAAGCCCTACTGTACCACACTGAGGTACGGTGGTTGTCAAGAGGGAACGTTGTCGCTCGAGTTATCAAGCTTCGAGAAGCGATAAAATCCTTCCTTGAACAAAAACGATCAGGACTGGCTCAGTACTTTTCTGATTTTTCCTGGATTGCTCGAGTATGTTACTTGTCTGACGTCTTCGACGAGCTCAACAAAGGAAACTTGCAACTTCAAGGAAGAAATGTGACAGTTGTTGATGCTCGCCATGTTATCACTACATATATTGCCAAACTGAAGCTATGGGAGAGGAGGGTAGAGAAAGGTGTGGTGGCACAGTTCTCAACGCTGGACACATTTCTTGATGCCAATGATGAGAGCGGTGAGCTGTTTCAAAGCATGAAGGGGGAGATTGCAGACCACTTGAGATCACTTGGTGAAAAAATGGAACACTACTTTCCTGACCGTGAAACAGCAAGTTTCCAATGGTTCTTGCAACCATTTTCAGTGGGGGAGAATAGCGTGGACGATGATGATTTCCCCGCCAAAGAGGAATGGCTTGCACTCCGCTCAAACCAGACGTGGAAGTTGGAATTTGAGAATGGGGACCTGCAGTCATTTTGGGTGTCTCGTCTGGCTGACACCCCAACCTTGGCAAAACGTGCGTTGCGAGTGTTGGTGTCCTTCACCACGACCTATCTCTGCAAAAAGGGTTTTTCAACTGTACTAGGAATTAAATCCAAACGGAGGAACAGGCTTAATGTCGCCAGTGACGCAAGACTGGCGCTCAGTGCCACAATACCACAAATTTCAAAACTGGCCTGCATGCTGCAGCACCAACCATCCCACTAAAAAGGAAGCTTTGATAATGCATGTAAGTGTTATTAATGTTATGTACAACCTAATGTTTTTTTACGTTTGTAAATATAATAAAAATATGAATGCAAGTAGGTATATGTATGGGCCATGGGGGGTAATCATAGATTTAGTCATATGATTTTGGGTAACAGTATGAAAAAGGTTGAGAACCACTGATGTAGAGGGATACACTGTCATTTCATTATTTCCCATTG
>DAOWDZ010000243.1 GCA_030638765.1 Desulfocapsa sp. | reverse complement strand
CCCAAGGCATTTCACAGCTCTCAGGTTTTTATTATTACCAAAACAGACCTGCTTACTTACTTTTATTTTCCCGTTGAGGAGGCAAAGGCATAAGCCCTGCAGTTAAATCCGAATTTACTGGTTATGGATCTTTCTGCCACCACTGGAGAAGGTTTTGAGCAGTGGCTGGACTATTTGAAGGGCCTCTCCCGCTAAGCTTCTTGATAATGTTGTAAGTGTTTGGAAACTCCTGTTGTACGAAAGGGAATAATTTGCAATCTGTGTGCTACGATGTGGTGATTTTGCTCAATTCTTGAGGGGAGGGAATCATCCGATTAAAGAGCTTGGTTTTTTTTAGCCTTGGATACGTTTGATATCGGCAAGAATTTCCTTACCGCCATTATCAAGAATATAACGCCCTAATCGTTCGCCAATTACATCGGCCTGATCTCTTGGGCCGGTTTCAGTTTTGCTGAGAACAATTTTTCCATCAAGGCTTGCCAGTCCTCCACGCAGTATAAGCTGATCTCCATCAAGGATCGCCAGACCAAAGGCGGGGATGGAACAGCCGCCTTCCATGGTACGCAGATATGCCCTTTCTGCAAGCAGGCAGGACTCGGAGTCGGGGTTGTTGAGACAGGTTCGGATTTTTTCCCGTTTTTCAGCATCTATACCTGTTGCAGACTCTATGGCAATGCAGCCCTGTCCAACGGGTGGAATGAACTCATCTTCAGAAAAGATCTTCACAATCATATCTTCATACTCCATGCGTTTAACTCCAGCATAGGCGAGCATCAAAGCGTCACAGTCACCGGCATCCATTTTCTGGATTCTGGTTTGCAGATTACCCCGCATTTCAACCGTTTCAATGTGTGGATAAAAATGTTTGAGCAGGGCGATGCGACGAACAGATGAAGTACCGACACGAATTTTCTGATCGCTGTTGTTGAGATCGATATTTTTATTACGAGAGACCAGTACATCATTTGATTTCTCTCTGTCGGTAAAAGCGATTAATTCAAAACCATCGGGAAGGATAGACTGCATATCCTTGGCGCTGTGCACAGCTATATCGGTGGTTCCGTTACTAAGTTGATCTTCAAGTTCTTCAGTAAAGACACCTTTACTACCGATTTTGGCAATGGATACATCGAGGATCTTGTCACCCTTGGTTTCCATGGAGCTGATATTTGTTTCCATGCCGCTGTTTTCAAGCATTCCGGCAACGGTATCTGTCTGCCACATTGCGAGTTTACTTTTTCGTGATCCTATATTGATTGTGGTCATGGTGTCTGTCCTGTTTAAGTAATTTTCTGTTTTGTAGTTGGATGGCAGCTATCCTACCATATGAAATAAAGAGAAAAAAGGCATGATTGCAAACTGTTTTTAAAACAGCTATCATTGCTCATGCGTTTTCTACTGTATAATATACGATATGCCACCGGGCATGGCATCAGTTATCATTTACCCGTGCCATTTGCAGGATTTTTTAAACAAACGGCTGGTACTCTAGGAGAAATTGTTACTTTTATACGTTCGGTTCAACCCGATATTATTGCTCTGGTTGAAGTGGATTCAGGCTCCTATCGGTCTCAAAAAACTTGTCAGGCTCGAGCCATTGCCAATGCACTTGATCACTTTCACGTTGTGGAAACAAAATATGGTGGTGGATCGCTGGCCAATAAAGTGCCTGTTTTAAACAAACAGGGGAATGGTTTGCTTACAAACCGGAAAATTGTCCGGCATCACTTTCATTATTTCAATGAAGGAATGAAACGGTTGGTTATAGAAGTGGAATTAGAGGAATTAAGTGTTTTTACAGTTCACCTTTCCCTCTCATTTAAACACAGACAGCAACAGTTAGAACATCTGCACCGTATCATAGCGCAATGTGTTAAACCGGTTATTGTGGCTGGTGATTTTAATACCTTTGGCGGTGACCGTGAAGTGCAGCTTTTTCTGGCAGCCACCGGGCTGGAGAATGCTAATCTTAACGGGCTTCCTTCACATCCCAGTCATGCTCCAAAGCGTAACCTTGATTTTATCCTTCATAGTCCGGAGTTAATTGCCTCTAATTTTTCAATTCCCGATGTACGACTGTCCGATCATGCCCCTTTAATCTGTGATTTCAGCCTTTCTGGTGATGGCTGAGGATAACAGTGGTAGTTGCACTTCAAAACATGAGCCTTCTTTTATCTTGCTCGTAACCGTTATCTCTCCTCCATGGGCTTCGATCACTGCTCTTACATAGTTTAAGCCCAGCCCCAGGCCCTGTTTACTGCGACTGCGATCTCCGCGGTAGAGGCGATCCCATATACGAAGGGTTTCATTTTCGGAGATCCCCATACCATCGTCACAAAACTGAATCACATTTTTTGATCCTTTGATTTCTGCACTAATCGTCACTGTACCGCCTTCGTGCCCATACTTGATTGCATTATCAAGAAGATTGGCCCAGACCTGGCTAATACGAGTCTGGTCGGCCAGTATAAAAATGTTTTGATCGGTAGTGTTGCAGGAAACAGTGATCTGCTCTTCTTCAGCTACATATTGATAGAGAGCGATGACATCATTCAGCGTATCCACAAGATTAATTTTTTCTGGATTCAGGCGCATGGTGCCAGATTCTGCCTCAGCCACACTCATCATAACCTTAAGCATGGAGAGCACTCTTTCAGATTCCTCAAGACAGTCGGAAAGGGCGCTGCGATAGAGCTCCGGGTCATCTTTGTCAGATTGCAGGGCATATTCGGCCACAGCTCGCAATCTGGTCATAGGAGTTCGCAGGTCATGTGCTACGTTATCAAGGGATGACTGTATCTCAACAATAAGTTGTCGGTTTTGGGAAAATGTTTGTGTGAGGATGGCGTATATGTCTGTAAGTTCACTGTTTTTTGAATTGTTTTCAGGTAGTGTTGCTTTTTTTTGAGATAAACCTTTTTTTATGTCGCTTGCCAATATTTGTAATGGTTTTTTCAGCATATATTTGAAGAGAAAAGCAAGAGCAAGGCATGGAAAAGCAGTGAGTAGAAAGACGAAATATGCAGTTGAAACAGCTTTCTTGAACAGGACGAGTCCTACTGCTTTATCATTGGTGCCTGCCTGAATAATTCTGCCATCAGCAAGTGTTTTTGAGACAAGCAGCCAGTCACCTGGATTTTCGGGGTGTATAAGATCGATCCAACCTCCCTGTGTTAAAGGGTCAAGATCAACCAGGCCTGAGAATGGTATTGTATTACTGGTTGTGATAAGGAGTTGGTTTTTATCACTGCTGAGTCGGATGAAATCAATTGCTTTTGGAGGGTTGTTCTGGAGGCTAACGGGACTATTCTGAGCAAGATAGGTGCTGAGAGCCGAATCAATATCCGCCATGCGTTGCTGTTTGATGGTGTGTTTCAGGATCAGAATATAGCAGCCAAGGCAAAGAGCTGCAAAAAACCAGAGAATAAGAAAAATAATGGGGATTGTTCGTATTGCCGAAGCAAGGGGTATACGGTTACTGCTCACGAAGGACATAGCCCATGCCTCGTACTGTATGAATGAACTTATTTTTGTAGCTTTTATCTATACTGTTGCGGAGTCTGCAGACAAGGACATCAATGACATTTGTTTGAGGGTCAAAACTATAATCATAGATATGTTCAAGAATAGAAGTTTTGGAAAGGACACGACCGGGATTGCGCATCATCAATTCAAGCAGTGCGTATTCTTTGGCCGGGAGTTCAATTTGAGTATCCTGGCGTTTTACCTCCCGTTTGAGCGGATCGAGTTGGAGTTCGCCAACCTTCAGAATTCCAGAGTCACTATTTTTTTGTCCTCTTCTTAAAAGAGCCTGAATACGGGCCAGTAATTCGTTAAAAGAAAAGGGTTTGACCATATAGTCATCTCCGCCACGTTGTAATCCCTCTATGCGATCATCAACGGATTGTTTGGCACTGAGGATAATCACTGGGGTTTCAATATCTCTGCTTCTCATTCGTTCAATCAGGCTGAGGCCATCAAGGTCAGGAAGCATGATATCGATGATCGCAGCAGCGTATGGTTCTGTGAGGGCGAGGGAGAGGCCATCGATTCCATTATGGCTGATATCTACGCTGAATTCTGCTTCCTGAAATCCTTTTTGAAGAAAGGATGCGATTTTTTTGTCATCTTCAACAACGAGAAGGCGCATTATACATATACCGTGGGTATGTTATTTCGATTGAAGTGCTATCACTGTGGCGCAGCGACCAGTCCGTCCGTCTCCCTCGCGGCAGGCCCTTCGATAGGAAAAATAGTCTGGTGAACATGAGGTACACTTTTTCACAATTTCAATATGTTGTTCGTTGAGGCCCGCTTCTTGTAGCTGCATTTTTGAAATCTGCCAGAAATCAAAATAATTCTCTTTTACCTGAAAGGCAAGGAATGAGGCTGGAAGTTCTGTCTCATGATTGGTGAATTCAGCACAACAGGGGCCAAGAGAGGGGCTGATATATGCCTGGAGGGTGTCTGGTGCGGAGTTGTAGTGTTCCGTCATTAGTCGGGTTGTTTTAGCCAGAATATTCAAGACACTTCCCTTCCAACCACAATGAATGGCTGCAATTGCAGAATTGACAGGGTCAAAAAGTGTTACTGCCTGGCAGTCAGCCTGTTGTACCATGAGCCCGATTCCAGAAATACTGGTCATTAAGGCATCGTATCCATCGACTTCAAGGTCTTCTTTCAAAGGATTTTCTGCAATAAAGACAGCATCACCATGTATCTGTTTTGCAGAAAGAATGTGTGAAAGTGAGAGACTGTTTTTAAGGTTTGTGCGGTTTTTTATAACAGACTTGGAATTGTCACCAACGCTATAACTAAGGTTTTGTGAATGAAAAGGAACAGAACTCACACCATCATTTCGATCTGTACTGCAAATAATTATCTGGGATTTGGATGTGTGATTTTGCACAAAGAATTACCATGGGTGCAATTAAAAAAAGGGGGGAAGATTCTATGTGAAATCTTCCCCCCTAAAGAGTACCTACGAATGGTGCTGGTAAATCGATCTAGAAATATGCTTCAAAGGTCAGGTAGAACTGATCAGCTGATTCAACTGGATCCAGTCCCATCATTTGAAGTGCCATTAAGTCAGCAGCATCACTAAGATCATAGGGTTTCATGTTCCAGTCCATTGAGCCGGAGTAATCAAACTCATAGCGCTGGTAACCAAAGCGGATAAAGGTTTTGGCGTATTTAGAAATAGCCTCGCCTGTGGGAAGATCGTAGATGCCGTAGATTTCATAAGCATTACCACGAGTGGCGAGTTTAGACTGGTACAGGTCGTCAT
>DAOWDZ010000152.1 GCA_030638765.1 Desulfocapsa sp. | reverse complement strand
TTGCAAGATTTTCCTGCGAATGTTTTGTTCTCACTTTCTGGCAGAGATGAAACCCATCCATTTGAGGCAGATCAGAGTCAGTGATTACAAGTTGGATATCTGGATGCTGATCAAGAATTTGTAAAGCTTCTTCACCATCCCTCGCAGTTACCACCCTGAATTTTTGTATATAGAGTAACTCGGCAAGTTTGCTTCGAAAAGAATTGGACTGATCGACAACCATGGCAATGATATCTTCATTCTTTTCAAGACGTCTTATTGCGGCAATAATGTAATCTAAACTATTTGGATCATCCTTTAAAATATAGTCGGCTACTTGTTTTTCCCACATCTTCTCCCGCACATCATCACTCATATTGCTGGTGAAAACAAACGATGTAATACCACGACCGATGACATGATCAATGACTTCACCATTAGGAGCATCTGGAAGATTCAGATCAAGTAAAGCCATGGTGAAGTTATTGTTGGTCTCATCAAGGATATTGAGTGTTTCAGCAAGCGTCTTAGTCCAGAATACCGGGATATCAAACTCATTTTCTATTCTCGCCTTAGTCATACGGCCAACCATTACGCTGTCTTCAACTAATAAAATCTGTTTCATATGAACTCTCTTTCAGTAAAATAAAAACACCACAAATTACACAGATTATGTCAGATTTTCCTTTAAAACACAAACAAAAACACCACTACTTATTATTTATCATGGTTACATTGTTTTTGAACTTAACAGCTCGTATCTGTGGGATAAGAAAAGGCCGGAAATAATCATATGCAGCAAGAATGGGGATGGCACAATCATTTCCATGGTTATCCTTCAATAATTTACTGTTCAAACCACCGACATTTCCATATTTGTCCAGTAACGGCTCTCCATGGCCAACAATTTTAATATCGCTACAGACAGGTTCCCGATTTTTCATTCTTTGAGTATTCTGTATTCTTCCTTCTCGTACAGAGATGCCATGTTGTCTACTGTAGCCTGCACTAAACACAGAGTCACCTGCTTTAAACGGAATAGGACGAGGGCGCAAAGGGGTATAGTTAAGTCTTGCGGTGTTTACCTGAAGCAGTGCCATATCAGAACCGGCACTGAGAGTTATTTTTTTTACCTTCAATCTCTTTCCACTTCGGGTTAAAACCTTGATACCTGTTCCGTTGTTCCGAACATGTATCTTTTCATTTTGTAACAAATCAGCCAACTCCTGACTTCTCTCAAGACCCTTAAAGAGTTCCTTCTTTTCTTCATCATACAAACTTTGGAATTTTTCTTTTTCATAGCCCGGTAAAAGAAGAGTTATTTTCTGACGAATCGCTATTAGTCTTTTCTGTTCCAAATCAACAATTTGATCCTGCATTGCTTTTTCATTTTTTATCACCTTCAGCTCTTCTTGAGTATGCCCTACAACAAATCCAGCTGTCAAAATATGCCCCTTACCATCGATAAAAAATCCGGTCGCTTTCCCATGTGGTGACATAACAGATACCAGTGAATTTGAAACACGCCTGCCCATTTTATCACTGGTCGTTAAAGGCATTAGCAGCTTTATTTTTTTCTTTCTTTGTGTCGCTTTCAATGCAATTGGAGATATCTTCAAATCTATCTGCAATTCAACAGGAGCCGGAGAAGACAAAACAATTGCCGGCCCCATTGCCACATTTTTCTCCTTTGAGACTGAAGGAAGGGGAGGACGTTCAGCTAAGGGTGATACTTTATTTTGACTGGAGGATTTGAAGATAAGAACAAGAATGACTAAAGAAAGAAAAAACAGTGCCAGCAGGAGGAATTTGAAAATATTTGATTTCAAACTCTATACCCAGATAACAAATTATCACATGACATTGGGCCTTCCAACAGCTCATCAGATACAAGAAACACAATTGGGGCCTGCCGAAAAAAGCAGGCTCCAATTGAAACGATCAAAAAAGTGGTAATCCAGACGAATTTACTCAACCAGATGCGCCCATTCCTTAGTGCCAAACCAGTAATGATGACGCTCTTCCAGCCAACCTTCATGGGTTACGATGGTGATCCAGTTATTAAAAAAGCTGAGAGTATCAAAATCACCCTTGCGAACGGCAAAACCGATGGGCTCTTTGGTGAAACTCTTCT
>DAOWDZ010000043.1 GCA_030638765.1 Desulfocapsa sp. | reverse complement strand
TTTTTTAGTATCCGCCTTACGGCTGCAGGTGAGGATCTGTTTAACAAGATCCGTTGCTCGTTTTGCTGCGACAAGTACCTTGTTGATATCCTTGTTAACACTACTTTCGGCCTTAACTTCATAGCGGATTAATTCGGAATAGCCAATGATTGCTGTGAGGATATTGTTGAAATCATGGGCAATAACTCCTGCAAGAGTACCAATGGATTCCATTTTGCGTGCTTGAAGCAGGTCCTCTTCCAGCTTTTTCTGCTTTGTAATGTCCTTGTTGACACCGCGATATCCCATGAAATTTCCATCTCTATCTATGATTGGGACACCATTTGTGAGCAGGCAGATTTCTTTTCCGTCTTTGGAAATGTTCCAATTTTCGCAATCAACAATTACTTCAGGTTCCGCTGCAATTTCAGCATAGATTTTATGCACTCTGGTTCGTTTTTTTTCAGGCATGAAATCAAAGGGTGTTTTGCCCAGAACCTCTTCAGCTGTATACCCAAGGGTATTTTCTACGGTATCTGATACATAGATGTAGGTGGAATTTGCATCTATTTCCCATATCCAGTCAGCCATGCTGTGGGTTATATCTCTGAGTCGGTTTTCACTTTTTCTGAGATAATCTTCGATTTTCTGGCTGGCCTTTATTTCGTCTTGTAATTTTTCATTACTGATTGTGAGTTCCTGAGTTCTCTCCACAACTATTTTCTGCAGAATTTTCCGGTCATAAAATATTTGTCTCAGTGCAAAACCAACGAGAATGAGAACAATGCAGAGAACCATCAGAGCTACAAAAAGTTCATCTCTGAGGTCAATTTTTCGTTTGTCGGTAATTTCCTGGCGAAGGCTTTTTAAGTTCTCTCGTCCGTCTATGAAGAGTTTGTAGCCATTTTCCTGTACCCGGCTGAAGAGAGGACTACTCTTTTTGATGAAGTTACGTATTGTTTGCCCCTCTTTTAGAACGGATGATGTTGTATTGTTTTTTATGAAAAGTTGATTTCTATGGCGTGTTACTTTGCTCATTTGTTGCATTTTTTCTGTAATTTCGACAAGGGCTGGCCGTAACTCCAGGATTTCCTGGATATAGTACTGGTTGTGATTTGCCCGGTAAGAAATGTCTACTTCCATTGAACTGATATCAGGAAGGTTGAGTGGAATGTCTCGTGAGATCGATCCTCCATTCTCAATGACATTGAGATAGGTTTTTATGCTGTTGAGGCTTTTTTGTGATGCTTTAGAGATCAGTTGCTGCTGTTCCTGATTAGTTGCAATGGTGAGCTTGTAAAAAAGGGTTTCAAGTATTTGGATTTGGCCGACAATGGCCTCACCGATAATCATCCTGGCTGTCGCATTGTGGATTTTCTGGGTAAGTTGTTCCTCAAACTTCTCATATGAAAGATGTCGGTAAACAATTAATGAAAACCCTCCGAGAACTGTGCAAAATATGAGTAATAATGGAGAAAATTTTCTGAGTATTTCTTTTAATCCCTGTTTCATGTTTTATTCCCTAAAGCCGTGCTCGGCAAAGATGGCTTTTCCTTGAGGAGACGCTGCCAATTTCATAAAACGGCGTGCTATTTCTGGTTGACTGGAAAAACGGAGAAGTCCTAATATAAGTTTATGCGGAGGTGCTATCTCATCACTTAATGGGAGGGCATCCATGAATGCTTTGTTTCCTGGCCATACAGAGCTTGCAAGCCAGTTCATTGTTATATCTGCATTGTTCTGACTGATAGCATTAGTGAGTTCTTTTGAATCATTTGTCAGGTACAAAGCTTTTGAGATGACCTGGTCATAGATCCCTTCCCGAGTTAATATCTTCTGAGTTTCATTGCCTATGGAACCACTATCCGGAGCTCCCAGCACCATATGATAGTCAGGATTTAAAAGAGAGTTTAAGTCAGCGGTAATTTGTAAGGGATTATCTTTGGCCACTATGAGTGCAACTCTATTGGAGGCAATAAATATGGTATCAGTAATCAGTTTCTTTTTAAGTGCTTTTTCTATGTAGGACTCGCTTCCTGGAAAGTAGAGGTCGCCTTGCTGATTGATTGTGATGCTTCGCAGGAGACTACCGGAGCCGTTTTGAATAATTTTAACGATACAGTTCTCCTGGCGCTGGATCATGTCTGCAATTTTGCGAACTGGCTGAATCATTGTACTGCCGCAATAAATCAGGATCTCTTTTTTAACCTGAGGTAGTGGCTTCTGTTGATTACAGCCTGAGAGAAAAACAAGTATGATGACAAGAGTACCCAGAGGGAGAATGTTCTTCAGGAATTTATTTGGTATAAAGAAAAAGTTGCTCATCGTGTTTGTGTACTCTTTGAGAGATTGATGGGGATGGTAATAATAAAGCAAGTTCCTTTTCCTTCATTGCTTTCAAAACAAATGCTACCATCATGTTTGTCTACAATTACAGCATGGCTTATAGCCAGTCCCTGACCAGATCCCTTGCCCAAATCTTTGGTTGTGTAGAAGGGATCAAAAATACGGCTGTGGGAATTTTCAGGAATTCCCTGTCCGGTATCACGGATACGGAGTTCTATACATTTTTCAAGTTTCCTTGTGCTGATGTATGATCTTGCACTGTTTTTTTTTATTCCCTGCCTTAAAAGCAATACAAATTGCATTCAGTAGTAGTGTAAAAAGAAAAAACACTCCTTATGTGGTAGCAAGAGATATGCCATTAAAAAAACACGGTGAATGTTAAGGTAATGGTACGATATTAATGATGATTCTTCTTTGTGGGTCGAGGGTGGGATTTGGTGAAGTGGTTATAAAAGTGAACTTGGTTTACTTTTGTGGACAGTCAATGTTCACAAAAGTAACCATTGGCGTGAAGGGCAAAGGGTGCTTAATGAGCGAGCGTTTTGCTCTGCTTGGTCGTATCCCTTGTTTTGGACAGGTAATGAACTTTTAAGAGTACATAGGGTTTGCACAGTATACGGGAACCGCGCGTCAGGCTGATTTGTAAACTGTTGCATCCTTATATGAAGAGGGTATAGTTATCTGCATTGGGCAAGTGATTAACAGATGATGCTGTTTTTTATAATCATTTACAGGTGGTTGGCATGGATATCATAACGAATTACTGGCTGTCACTGGGAAAGGTAAGCCAGTCTGGCATTGCTGTTGTGGCAGCATTAATAGCGTACCTGTTTTTTAGTAAAGTCATTCTTTTGCGAATGGAAAAAGCTGCTGCTGCAACCTCGAATGATCTGGATGATCGCATGGTTCATTTTGTGAAGCATTTTCTCTGGATTATTGCTTTGCTGGCCACTCTTATGGTGGTTCTTAAGATCAATTCCATTAAAATTTCACCCCTGTTGGCTGGAGCCGGTATTTTTGGAGTATCGCTTGGTTTTGCTGCCAAGGAAACCATCGCAGATATTTTGTCGGGTATCTTTCTTATTACAGATCGCCCTCTACGAGTTGGTGATCGGGTAAAAATAGAAAATATTGGTAGACATTGGGGATCTTGGGGTGATGTTGAAGACATAGGATTACGTCGTACCCGTATTCGAAATACTGATGGTGTCAGTGTGAATTACCCTAATTCTCTGTTGGCACATTCTGTGATAACAAATTTTTCCTACAGTGATTCACCTGTCAGGGTGCGAGTGCGTCTGCAGGTTGATTACAATGCCGATCTTGAGCTTGGTAAGAAATTAATAATTGAAGCCATTGAGTCATGTGGTGAAATTATTCCCGGATCGGCCCAGGTAGTGGTCAGGTCGCTATGGGATGACAGGGGAGGGCATCAGTCGGCAGGTGTTTTTCTTGAAGCGCGTTATCGCATAGACGACGAATGAAATAGAACTGGAATTCGATCTGTAGTACTTGTAAAAATACTTACGATTTTGCAGAAAAATAACATTCCTCTTGCTGTTCCCGGGGTGAGGGTTGAGGCTCCCATGGGTATGGTTGCTTCGACTTATGTTGAATAATCGAGTTACAGTGTTTCTGATAAATCAGCCAGTGATTCACACCCGATCTGCATCATATTGTTCTTTAAATCAGCTATTAGGATGTCACTGACAACATCGCCACCAT
>DAOWDZ010000024.1 GCA_030638765.1 Desulfocapsa sp. | reverse complement strand
TGGTCTCTCGTTGATCGGGTTGCACCGGATACACGGAGTAGACCTGTCTCGGTTAAAAGCCGAGACAGGTCTTTTTTTTGTTTAAAATAAAGAGGTACAGAATGCCGAAAGTAATAAGTTTGCATGATCACAAAAAGACAATAAAAAACCATAAAAAAGGTTGTCAGGATCTTGATGCAATGTCGAGAGTAGCGGAGATTCACAGCAATGTAAAGAAGCGCGGCGCAAAGATCGAAGGGCTCAAAATTTTGATGGAATCCCGGTTGAAGGAAATTGAGATCATCGAGCAGTTGGTTGAAGTTGATGGTGTTCAGTGTGTTCTTTTTTTGGCTGAAGGTATGACAGAGGGCGTGTTGATTGATAAGGAAGATATCGACTCTGGAGCGCTTTCTTTGCAGGATGGTTACCAGGCTGTTGCGGAGATGTACTCTGCTACCAGTCATGCTTAAGATAATCCTTTAAAAAAGCCGAGTGATTTTGAATGACTAAAGGTGAAAAAAATAAAAGATTACTTATTGATTACCTTAGTGATCCTGAAAATAAGTTTTTATCAAGAGCAGCTTTGGCAGTAACTGTTCTCGGTTACAGCCATGCTCAGTCTCTTTATGATACATTGACTCCTTCTGAACTGGACGAATTAGAAATCGAAGCGTTCGAGATTAGAAAGAAAAGATGTGCCCGGCAAAGGTCGGAAGTTTATTTTTCTCTCCACAGGGAAGCGAAAAAAGGAAATGTCGCCGCTGCCAAAGAATGGCTTGACCGTGTAGAGGGTAAAGTTAAAGAAAAGATTCAACTGGACGGCAAAGTTGAACATACCTGTATTAAAATGGTTGGGGTTGCCCCTGATCCTGGAAAGATAAAGCCTGATAAGTGATGGTGATTTTAAAACCATGTTAACCGACAACGACCTGTATATCGAAGTCCCGGAAAAGCTGACATTTTTATGGCATCCAGCTGAGTACAAGGTTGCGCGCGGCGGTCGGGGCAGTGCTAAATCATGGTCGTTTGCCCGTGTGCTGCTTGGCCAGGGTATGGACAGCAAGCTTCGAATACTCTGCACTCGTGAAGTGCAGAGGTCAATAAAAGATTCTGTGCATAAACTTTTATCAGATCAAATACAACGTATGGGGATAGGCTATTTCTACGAGGTATTAGACAATGTAATCCGTGGCCGCAACGGCACGGAGTTTGTTTTTTCAGGACTTTCCACACATACCGTGGAATCAATAAAATCATTTGAGGGCTGTGATCGTTGTTGGGTTGAAGAGGCGCAAACAGTAAGCAAGAGATCCTGGGATATTTTGATACCAACCATTAGAGCGGACGCCTCAGAAATCTGGGTATCATTTAATCCTGACCTGGAAACAGACGATACCTATCAAAGATTCGTAACAAATCCACCGCCTGATTGTATTTCCGTTGAAATAAATTACATTGACAATCCATGGTTCAACG
Source organism: Desulfocapsa sp. (assembly GCA_030638765.1). The sequence continues at coordinate 5,478 of DAOWDZ010000024.1, read as the reverse complement.
AGAACATGAACCGGAAACGCCTGCATTGTAAGGCTACAGATCCTGATAATTATGACAATATCTGGGGTGGACAATGCAAACCGGCTGTTCAGGGCGCTATTTTCTATAAAGAAATTTCTCTGGCACAACGTCAAGGCCGCGTGAGCAACGTTCCATACGATCCGATGCTCAAGGTTCACGTTGTCGCAGACTTGGGCAATCTTGACAACATGTTCATAACACTAGTTCAAAAACTATCATCGGAGATAAGGGTTATATATGCGATGCAGGGTGGTTATCGGTCGTTGCCAGAGTATTCAGCGCATCTCAAAGAGTTTAAATATAATTGGGGCCGGTTTTGGATACCTCATGACGGTTACGCAATGTCCAGGCAGACGGGGCAATCCGACGACCAGGTTCTAAGAGCGCTTGGTTGGGATGTTCCTACCCGCGACGAAATAGAAGAAATGTCGGTTGAGTCAGGGATCAGGATTGCTCGGATGTGTTCACACCGTGTTTATATTGATAAAACTAACGCTGACCCCCTGGTTGAATCCCTTAAGCGCTACAAAAGGAGAGTCAACCAGCAAACAGAAGCGGAAAGCACTCCGATGCCTGACAGATGGGCGCACGGCGGCGATACTTATCGATATATTTGTATCAATATTGACAGTATGCACAACGAATTAACAAAAAAGAAATTCCAACCTATACAGGGCTGTGCGCCGCTTGATGCGGTTGTGGGGATGAATTAAATGGTATCAAATAAAGAAATACTCGAAAATAACACAAAATTTATTAGGTGTTATTGCGGAAGAGAGTGGCCCTTTGCATCTGAACAAGCGGCGAGTGTAAACCTTTTTGGTGGGTGCATGGTTTGCCAAAAAGACGAAATGATAAAAGATGAACTTAATCTCATAGTTGAAACTACAGATAAACGTGGAGTATATAAAAATAAAGTTGAAGAATTCAAACAGTATAAAAGAAAAGGTTTCTCGGAGATGAGGCCATATGTCAAAGATGAGGATTTATCATTGATATCAGTGGCAGAGGTTGATAACCCTGAAACAGATATGGGGATGGTTGCCAGGAATCCGGAGAATCATAAAGATCAGTGGTATGTAGCAAGAGAATATTTCGAAAATAATCTTGAGCCTGTGTAGCAATATAAAAAGATGGACGAACGAAAAAACACATACCACGAAGACACTGAAGAAGATCTACGGGGACGCGAAGAGCAGGCAAACACTGAACGTCTGCGCCTGGAGGCCTTTGCGATTAATCTGCTAAAGAAACGAGCAGAGGCCGTGGAATATCGGACGTCTTCAGGGATCGAACGAACATGGCGTGAGGATGAGATTATTTTTGATGCCCTCTCAAGCTCCGGGCCAAATGAAATGCTTGACTACGCCACCGGAGAAGCACAAAGGCCGGTCCCGAATAGAGAGCCCCGCCGCTCAAAAGTTTGTATTGGTATTATCCGTGGGCGCTGTGAGACGGCAGAGGGTAGGTTTTACGATATCCAGTTACCGGTGGATGATCGTAACTGGGGGCTCAAAGTAACGCCTGTCCCGGAAATGGCCGACCAGTTAAAGGACAACCGTCCTGCAATGCAAAATGGTCAGCAGATCACGGACCAGGACGGCAAACAATCCACAATGGCTGATATTGCCAACGATCAAAAAGACCGCGCTAAAAAAGCCATGAAGTTGATGGAGACTGAGATTGACGATCAATTGACGGAGTGCGGGTTCAACGGTGAATGTCGTAAAGTAATTCGCTCTGCCGTTCGTAACGGTACTGGTATTTTAAAGGGGCCGAATGTCGTTAAATCAGTCAGCTCTAAATGGCAACCACAAACGAACCCGGAAACTGGCACAACAGCTCATGTACTGAAGTCCCTGCAGGATCTGCAACCTGGTAGCGTTTCGGTTGATCCGTGGAACGTATATCCGTCGCCTGGCACCAAAGAGGATATCGAGAAAACAGCTGAGTATATTTGGGAAAAAGACGAAATTTTACCTCGTGACGTGCGGAATCTGGTTGATGTTGATGGTTACGACGAAGAGCAATTAAAGCTGGTTCTCCAGGAAGATCCTAAAAGAGTAAGGGCAGCTACGGATCAAAAACACAGAGGCTACACCACAGGTATCGACACTGTGCGCCGGGGTAAAAGTTATGAAAAATGGGAATATCACGGTGATGTAAACAAAGACGACTTACAGGCTATGGGCTGCGACTGCGAACATGTGATACATAAGTCAATTTCAGCCTGTGTTGTTTTTATTAATGACCGTCCTGTAAAAGTGGAACTCAATACCTTGGATACTGGCCATCTTCCTTATGATTTTTTTCAATGGACGGTAATCAGCTCTGATGAGCCGTGGGGTATCGGCATTCCGCGTATGATGATGTGGCTACAGCGAATTATCACGGCAGCATGGCGGTCTATGATGGACAATGCCGGTGACAGTTCAGGCCAAATGGTGGTTATGAAACAGGGCGTTGAAGCTTATGACGGCATTGTTGAAATTGGAGGCAAAAAAATATTTATTGATACTACCGAAGATATTGACGATGTAAGGAAAGTTTTTGCTCAGTTTCAATTGGCAAGTAATCAAGAAGACCTGCAGGCTATAATAGAACTAGCCTTACGTTTTGTTGATCTTGAAACTTCCATGCCAGCCATTTTTCAGGGAGAAACACAGGAAATCCCGGAAACCTTGGGAGTTACGAAAATAATGGTAGACTCCAGCAACGTAGGAGTCAGACAAAGAGTAAAACTTTACGATGACCGGATTACCAAGCCGCATATTACCAGGTATTATCACTATAATATGCAGTACTCCAAAAAGGATCAGATTAAAGGTGATTTCAACGTTGACGCCCGTGGTGTTTCGGTGCTGCTCGAAAAAGATCATCAGGCGCAGACATTGCTGCAAGTTTTTAGCTTAAAAGGTGATCCAGACATAAACAGGATTACTGATTGGGAAAAGGCCGCAAAACAGTTTTACGCATCACGGCGTTTAGATATCCTAAAATCAGATGAAGAAATTGATCAGATCAAGGAACAACAAAAACAAAATCCTCCGCAACCGCCAGCGCCACAGGTAGAGACAGCTAAGATCCGAACCGAAGGCGACATGAAGAAGGAGACTCTGCGCCAGAAATCAGACATGGCTGAGTTGCAGTTCAAGGCCGAACAAGCTGCACTTGACCGGGATCACCAGAAAGCTATCAAGAAGATGGAACTTGATATTAAACTCATGGAATTTTCTGAAAAGAGGAACATTGAAATTAGCAAACTTAAAGCTCAACTGGCCCTTGGTTCCGCTGGAATGAATTTGCAGAAAGACTTAGCAGATGAAAAATCGTCGGTACCTGAAGTTGCAACGCCACCAACAGAACCTGCCGGGAGAGCTCCGGTGGGACAGGCTTATCAAAGGTAATAAACAATGTTGATTCCGATTAATAAAAGTTTTGATAGATTATCAGAAGATCTATTCAAAAATACTAAAGTTTTCTTTGATAGAAAAAATGAAAGGGAAAGGCAACAATTTTACGATGAAGTAGAATGTCCATCTTTTGATAGAATGCAATTTAAAGATGAAAAAACAAGGCAACAGTTTTATAAAGAAGAAAAAACGAAAAGAAATTCTAAAAGTGCAAAAGAAAGAGAAAAATTCTTTTATGAAACAGAGGAAATTATTGTTAAATTGAAAAACGGAACTAAAGAAGTTGCTTATTACTGGGAAGGGAAAGCAACTCAGATAAATCAAATATTAGATATAGAGGCAAAAAGGATAGTGATAAGTTGTTTGGTAAAAAAAATAAGTCGAGGTAGTTCAAAAAAATATTATGTAATAATAAATCAGAGAAAATGAGAGGCGTAGACATGATGCACTTATTGATTCTCATGTTTTTTACGATGATACTCGCTCTTTGTTGCTTATATTATTGTTTACTTGTGCTTGAATAGATAAATAATGAAATGGTTCAATATCAGAGGTAATAATAATGTTTAATGCTGGACAATATTTAGATGAAATGCAAGCAAAGAAAAACAACAACGCTTGGAAAAGATTCATTAAAAAAACGAGAAAGCAAAGTTTGGAAGACAGTTGCAGTAATCCTAAATGTGTTGGTGACTTTTGGGAACGTAATTTTGGTAAGAGATTTTGGTGTATTGAAAAACAAAAAATGGAGACAGCGCGAAGAACAGTTGACCGGGATGAAATTGCGGCGGCTGAATGGCCTGACAATTAAAAACATAACACATTATGAAATGGTTCAATAAAAAACAGAACAAACAGAAACAACTGCCCATAGAGGCAGAATTGCTAAACAGCGAACAGGAGCCGAAGATTGATGTTAATTCGCCTACCTGGAAATTTATTGTTCGCTGGTCTGAAACTCAACTGCAAGCCGCTCGTGAAAGAAATGACATGCCGCGCCTTGACGAGATGAAGACAGCAGTACTGAGGGGGAATATCAGGACTTTAAAGGATATTCTTGAATTACCAAACCCACAGGCCGGATTAAAGAAAACAACCGCCCTGGGAATTCTGAGCCGCCACGACAGCGCCGGTGAGGTAGAGTGATGACTGAAAACGCAAGTGTAGTTGATCAGAATAACAACGAACTGGCACCGGAAAACGTTGCCGATTATCGCGCTGAGATGGCACGGGAAGTTTTTGATGATGATTCCCTGAAGGCTGTAGTTGTAGATAAGCAGGAATCAGAAAGTATTCAGTTGAGACCGGATTTAAATAGTGAAGAAACTGCTCCTGCTGAAGGTTCCGGTGTTGAAGAAATAAACGAGGGTGAAGAGCAGAATGCCGGGGAAGATTCCGCCATAAATGCAACTCTCGCTGAAATCAACGCTCGACTGTCTACGCTGGATAATATCAATTTCCGTATGGGCCAGGCTGAGAAACGGATAGGATCTGTACAGAATTCTGTTCAGAATGAAGCGCAAGCAGCAAAAAAAGCTGCTGAAATTGCCAAGAACGCGCCGAGCAACGAACAAATTGCCGCCGCAACTAAAAGCGATGAAGAGTGGAACTCGTTCAAAGGGGACTGGCCGGAACATTCGGAAATGCTGGAAGCTTTTGAAAAAAGATTTGTTACCCAGAACGCCAACTCAGCAATGCCTGAAATGCCGGACGTGGGTGCAATGAGAGCAGAGCTTGAAACTGATTTCAGTCAGCAGTTAAGTGAAATGCAGCAGGGATTTGAAGTTCGCTTGGTTGGTATAGCTCATAAAGATTGGCAAGAGGTTGTTCAAAAGCCTATCTATAACCAGTGGTTAGCGGCTCAATCTCCAGCGATTCGAGAGAAAGCTCAAAGTAACCGCGCTGAAGATGCAATTTTTGTTCTCGACTCTTTCAAGGATACGCAGAAAATAGCGGAAATCCCGCAAGAAACGCCTGAGGAAATACAGGCGCGAAGAGACGGACAACTTAGCAGGGCCCAGACTGTTAAGAACAGTGGTAAAAC
>DAOWDZ010000207.1 GCA_030638765.1 Desulfocapsa sp. | reverse complement strand
ATTCTTGGATTATCTCCAGGAACAGAGTTATTCGCTTATTTTAGTGTCCAGCCCAAGACTTGGTTCCATCAACCATACTTTGTCGGCACTGGAACTGGCAAAGGGCAGAGGGATTAAAGTAAGAGGAATAATCTACAACTGCTATGAAAAATATGATAATGCCATCTGCAAAGATTCAAGAGAAGTATTTGTGCGGTCTTTGGTAGAATATGGTTTTCCGCCAATGGTTATTGATATGGAAACAGCTGATAGTTACCAACAATCACAGAAAGGTTTCGATTGCAGTACACTGTTTTAGATGGTGAAATAAAGAATAAGGAACAAATATGATCTATTTACAAAAAAAAATATGCCTGAGTTGCCGCAAATATCGATTGCTGGATGTTGATTCGGGACTGTGCAGACTTGATAAAAGTGTGGAATATCCAACGAAAACCAATGAAGAGAGCTGTGAAAAATGGGTGGATGGCGGACATCAGTATGATATTCGTTGCGGTTGGATACGAAAAACTCTTGAGAATGCGGAAAAAGTTGATTCCTTAGGGTAAGTTTACAATACGTTAAGAAAAATTGTAGTATCAGTATTGAAATATCTTTTCCTTTTTGGGAATTGTTACTATGGTTTGTGCCTAAACAGTAGATTTATGATGTGAAGTATTCCAACGATAAATGTTTTCTTCTGAGAATATTGCGGAAAAATCAGAACAGGTGATATTAATGCTTTGTGGACGATATAGTTTTCATCGATTGCTTTTGGTTATTGGTTTTGTACTGCTGCTGGCGGGTTGTTCCGATGAGGATGCAAATGAATTGTACCAGCAGGGAGTTACGGCAATGGATGCCGATAAGCCTGATGAAGCAATCATCTGGTTTAAAAAGGCTCTGCAGTTGGACCCTGAGATGGCTTTAATTCACTATAGACTTGGCCAGATATATCATAAAAAAGGAAATGGGAAACAGGCTTATGCACAACTGGGTCGGGCTGTTTTACAGGATCCGACTCTCGCGGCTGCGCGAAAAGAAATCATCTTTCTTCTTGTTGAAAATCGTGCTCTTGAACAGGCCGTAAAAGTTTGTGAAGAGTATCTCGAAAAGAATGGAGACGATGAAGAAGTCTACCTTATTTTGGGGAACTCACTTGCTTATTTGAAAAAGCTTGATGAAGCTGTGGGAAAGCTGGAGCTTGCCACTGAAAAGTTTCCCGAAAATTTAAAAATTAAGGTAAATCTTTCAAAATTACTGGTGGTGGCAGGAAATGTTAAGGATGGCCGCTTCATGTTGGAAAATCTGGTAAAGGAAAACCCTAATGACATAGAGTTACAGATAGCTCTGGCTCAAATGTACATAAGAATAGAGCGTTATGACCTGGCTCTTTTGAGTCTTGAAGCGCTGAAAGACGAAAAACCTGAAAATCCGAAATCCTACCAATTACTGGCTCAATTGGCATTGATGAAGAATAAAGTTGATACAGCAAAAAATGTTCTTCTTGAGGCTGAAGATGTCGGTGTCAAAGATTCAAACCTCTTTAGAATGCATGCCATGATTTACCATCGTGAGGGCGATAGTGTTAATGGCTTGAAGTATTATGAAAAAGCGGCTGATTCTGCAACAGAGGAGACTCGTCAGACGAACCAGATGATACTTGTTGAATATCATTCATTTCTGAAGAATTATAAGGAAGCTCAGGAAATTCTTGAAAACGTAATAGCTCAAGGCGCTACTAATAAAGGATTGAAATCCAGAGTGGTTGAGTTGTTCCTTGCTCAGGGAGAGTATGATCAGGCTAAAAATTCTGTTGATGCCCTTTTGAAAGAAGATAGCGGAAATGCCAGAGGGCATTTTTTGAAAGGTCTCATGATGATGAAAGATAAGGATGTTACCGAGGCACGGGAACAATTTTCCAAGGCCAGAGAACTTGATCCTGATGATGCTGCGAATCAGTTCCTGTACGGTTTGACATTCAAAAATGAATCGCAGGATATTTCAATAACTGAAATTGGTGAAGCGTTGAAAAAGAATCCGAACCTTATGAAGGCTCGGGTGGCTCTTGCTGAACTTTTTGCTAAAAAAGGAGATTTCCAGGCAAGTCTTGATGAAATTGATAAGGTTATTGAGAATGATAGTGATAATGTCGGATTCAGGGCGTTTCGAATATCAGTACTTTTGAAAATGGGAAAAGCTGAACTGGCTGTTGAAGATGCGCAGTTGCTTGTGAAGAGAGAACCTGAAAAAATATGGCATAAGTTTCGTTTGGCAGAGATCTATTTTATCACTAAAAGATATGAAGAAGCCTTACCCTTATACAAGGATCTTTTGAAAGCAAAGCCAGATAGTGTTCAGATTTTAAACCGTCTTGTTGGTCTCAGTATGCTCCAAAAAGATCCTGAGAATGCAATACGTCTTGCTGACACATTTTTATCAAAATACCCGGATAATGGGCCAGCTATTTTAGTAAAGGCCAAAATACATCTCTCACAGGGGCAGCTTGATTTGGCTGAGAATATTCTTGTACCAGTGGCTGACAAGGGAAGTGAAGTGGCTCCCATTGTTATTCTTGCCGACCTGTATCGATTAAAAGCAGAAGCTGAGAATGCGAAGAAATACTACAATAAAGCTCTCGAGCTTGCTCCTGAGAATATTGGTCTCAGGATGAAACTCGCAGATTTTTATTTAAAGAACGGTGAACTTGCCGACGCAATTGAAAGCTACGAAACGGTGTTGAAGCAGAAAGCTGATTTTTTACCTGCTATGAACAATCTTGCATTTTTGTATGCTGACAAAAAAGGTAACCTTGAACGTGCTCTCGAGCTTGCCACGGCAGTTTCTAAAAGGTTGCCCAAAAACTCTGATGTAGCCGATACTCTCGGTTGGATTTATGTTCTGAAGAAGGATTATGTCCAGGCAGAACCCTATTTGCATATTGCACTGGATGCAAAACCTGATAATTCGACAATTGTATATCATATGGGAATGTTGCGGTTTGGACAAAATAATATTCAGGAAGCAGAGAGATTATTAACAGAGGCCATACAAAAAGGAATTAAAGGCGTCGATCTTGAAAAAGCCAATAAAGCATTAGGGCAGCTTGTACATGCAAAAGTTAATTTCCAGAAGGCCGTGGCTGCTAAAGAACGTGGTAGCGGTGTTGAGGCAATAAAACTTTTTGAAGAAATTCTTGAAGATGAAGGATTCAGTACAGATGTCGCTGCTAATCTTGCCGTGCTTTATGCCGAACAGGATAAAGATATTAATAAAGCTTTTGCATTAGCTCAAAAAGCCTTCGATGTACAACCTGTAAGTTCACAGGTAGCAGATGCTTTGGGCTGGGTGTATTATCATCAGGGTTCATTACTTATGGCAAAGAAGTATGTGGAGCAGGCAATTGAAAAAGATGAATCCTATGGGCCAGCGTATCTGCATCTTGGAGCGGTATATCTCAAGAAGGAAAATCCTGAAGCAGCAAAAAAAGCTTTGGAAACAGCTAAAAAAATGGATTTGTCAGTGGCTGAAGTGAAAATGCTTGAGGCTTTAATGGGGGAAATTTCTAAAGAGTAGAGTGGTTGGTTTGAAATTGGTTGGGGATAACTTAAAAAAGGATTATGTGTAATTATCAGCACATAATCCTTTTTTTCTGGAGAACTCAAACAGGATTTTTAAGGTATAAAAATAATGTCATTGGCTTCAAGCTGGAAATCTACATCCGGTTCTTTTCCCTGCAGCGCATTATCGTAATTGTAGGGGAGATTTTTCTGTTTACCGTCTACCCTGCGGATAATGAACATGTCATTTGTATCAGCAAAATCGCTTACTCCTCCAGCCTGAGAAATGGCTTCGAGTGGGGTCATTGGTACCGAGAAAGGACGAATCCCGCGACTGACACTTCCAGGCCCCGTCAGTGTGATCGTTTGTTGAGCAGCAATGGCGTGGCCGCGCCCATCAGCAGTGATCAGTGCTTTTCTTGAGACATGGACAATATCACCACCATTGATAATGGGAAATGCCGTTGCATTACTTGAGCCATCTGAATCGAGTAATGCCTGCATGTTGAAAATATCTTTTCCACCACCTGCACGTATTATTTTAATATTTGTCAGATCAGCGTTTGCTGCTTCACCATTAGCAGTGATTAAGAGATCAAGAAAGGTCATTCCTTCGGGGGCCAGGTATATACCCGGGCTGTTCACAGCACCAAAAATTCTGATTTTTGAAGATTCACTGGTCGGCTGATCCCCGCCTGTGTCAACAACCACATCCAGAAGAGGGACAAAAACTGTATCGTTTTCATGCAGTGCTGGTAATATTCTCGGGTCTCCCTTTAGAAGATATTGTTGGATGTCTGCTAGTATGTGTTCGGTTTTGCTAATATTTATTCTTGAAATTGTTACTTTGGATAGATCGGCACCTTCCAGAGCCCCACCTGCCTGACTCAGTATCGTCTGGATGTTTGCAGATTCCGGAATGTTGTACCAGCCGGGAGCCGTTACATGACCGAGGATCTGAATGTAGTGTCTTTTTTCTATGAGATTTACAGAAGCTCTGTCACTTTTAGAAAGGTATTTGGGAAGATTATTTGTAAGTATCTCACTGATTTGTTGTGAGGTGTATCCGGATATCTTAATGTTTCCCTGGCTTGGCATAAATATATAACCGTGCCTGTCCACTTCAACTTTTT